>JBEKGV010000001.1:0-24648 GCA_050012615.1 Acetobacteraceae bacterium
GCCAACACAAGAGCAGATGCAAGCCGCCGCCGCGATGCCGCCCGCGGAGCGTGCCAAGATGATCAATGACATGATCGAACAGCTCGCGGCGAGGTTGCAGGCACAGCCGAACGACCTGGACGGCTGGCTGCGTCTGGGCCGGGCTTATCTCGTGCGGGGGGACACGCCGAAGGCGGTGGATGCTTATGATCACGCGGCGGCGTTGAAGCCTGGCGACCCCGGGATCGAGCTGCAAACGGTGGCGGCTCTGCTGTCCGGGCTGAAGCCGGGGGATGCTTTGCCGCCGCGCGCCATCACGTTGCTGAAGGATGTGTCCGCGGTGGCGCCGGACGCACCGGAGGTGCTGTGGTATCTCGGCGTCGTCGCGGCCCGCGACGGGCGGCCATCGGAGGCGCGCGACAAGTGGACGCGGTTGCTGGCATCGCTCCCGGCGGGCGGCGAGGATGCGAAGATGGTGCAGGCGGCGTTGGGGGAGTTGAAGGGGAAGTGACGCTGGCGGGCCGCCTCGGTCGCGCGTGACTTGCTTGGCAGGGCAGGGAATTGGCGCGCCCGAGAAGATTCGAACGCCTGACTTCCAGATCCGTCGTCGCGGGTTAGGCGGGCCGGTGACGGTTTCATGGAGAATGGAACATCCATAGACGATCGGTAGCACCGCCGTCGCCCGGAGTTAGGGAGCCGCCAACGAAATATGCGCTGTCACCGATGGTGCCGCCGCCGAAACCTTGCCTCCCGTAGGGCATCGTCGCCAGAGGCACCCAGCGGTTTTCTTCGACATCATAAGCCTCATTTTCCTGCAATGCGCGGTCTGGCGGTTCGCCCTCATTTGAACTGAGAGCAATAGGCGGGAGGCGATTAAATTCGCGAACTGACACAGTCGTCCCTGTCAACAGCGAGGAATACATCAATGTCAAAAGAAGACGACAACAAAGCCATCGTCGGCAGATGGTTCAGCGACTTCTGGGGTCAGACCTGCGATCTCAATATTGTCGATGCGCTCGCCGCGCCCGGCATGCTCCTTCAATATTCTTTGCATGCACCGCGCCGGGGCCATGCAGACATCAAGGCGTTCATGACCGGGTTCCGGGAAGCGTTTCCCGACCTCAACTTCTGGGGGACCGCGGACCTCATCGCCGAAGGGGACTACGTCGTAGGGCGCTGGGAGGGCGGTGGTACTCACACCGGCCCCGCGTTCCGCGATTTTCTCATCGGGTCTTTGCCGGCAGCGACCGGCAGGAAGATGCACTTCACCGGTACAACCGTGCTTCGAATCGAGAATGGAATGATCGCGGAGGAAATTGGCCTCGACGATGGGGTGACCGCACTCCGGCAACTTGAGCTGATCCGCCAGGCATAGCGTCACAGCGCGCGCGGATGACGGGGAATAGGGCCGGGGCAGCAATCATTCTGCCCCGGTTATCCCGTTCTCCTTTTCAACAAATCGGCGCCCGGACGGTTATTGAAAAGTCGCCTCCTATCAATCCTTGTGCATCATTTCCAAACGATCGCGTATTCAAAGAACATGATTTATGCATAAGCCGATTGACCTCATATACAAAGCAGCCTTACGCTCTCCGATTGAGCGGTGGGGGTGATTTGAATGCGCACGCTTTGTGGCGTTGTTTTTCTGTCGGTAGCGGTTTTCGGCTGGTCGGCACAAGCCCAGCACCCGTCGCAGCCCGGCGTTTTCGATTACTATCTGTTCAACCTTTCCTGGGAGCCGGAGTTCTGCCGTTCGCCCCGCAACGTGGACTCGGAGGAATGCCGGACCGGGGGACGAGGTTTCGTCGTGCACGGGCTATGGCCGCAATTCACGAGAGGGTATCCACAGCGCTGTTCCTACGCCCCTGGGCTGACTGACCCTTCGACAATGCTTGATTTGATGCCGAGTACCGGACTCGTTCAACACGAATGGATGACCCATGGCACGTGCAGCGGGCTAAGCGCGGACGACTATTTCGCGAAGCTGCGGCAAGCGCGGTCCTCGATCACCATTCCGTCGCAACTCCGGCAGCCCGCAGAAGGTTTTTCGATCACACCAGCCGATCTCAAGCAATCGTTTGCCGATGCTAATCCCGGCCTCAGCACAGATGATATGGCGGTGAGTTGCGGCAACAATTATCTGACAGCAGTGGAAATTTGCCTTGGCAAAGACACTTTGCGGCCGGTGCCGTGCGAAACGATCAGAGACTGCCATGCAAATATCGTCCGCGTGGCCCCGGCGAGGTGAGTTGGCGAGGCCGGGCATTCCGTTGTCAGGCGGCCTTGTCTCTCAATAAACCACGCCTCGTCGAGGCGTCAGCTGCCGCAACGCGCTCCATCTGTTCGCGGAAGACAATGATCGCGTCTCCAGGCTGCTGGCAGATCGCGAAAACGTGGTGGCCGGCAGCTTCATGTCCGAACGCCGCTCGAAGGGCGTCTCGAAGGCTGTGTGATACGCCCAGGACACATCCGGCGCGTCCGCTTACAGCCCAATCCATGGTTTGATCAATGATGGCCAGAAGCTGGTCGTCGCTGCGCCGCGCCGACGAGATAGAGTCTTTCATTTATCCCTCGGGGTTCGATGCGGCGCAGGTTGGCCGCGGCTTCGAGTCAGATCAATGATCGACGGGATGACAAATCGCCAACGTGGTTGGCACTGATTTTGCCCGGTCGATCCTCGCGGACCGTGATTCTACCGGTTGCCGTGAGTGGCTGTCCCGGGCCGCGACACTGACGAGCGCCTCGGTTGTGAAGACCTTGGTGATGGAGTTTAACCGGAGAGGCTACTTCCGTTCGGCTCCTGCCCGTTGCCGGAAGTGGTCTCGCCGAAGCCGCGTATGATCTGGTCGTCGCCGCGTACCGCCACCAGTACCATTCCAAGTGCGTGGGATTCCATGAACATGGCTGCGCCTGAAAGGTCGGTTGCCTCGTCGAGCACAGCGTCCGCCGCGCGCGCAGCGAACGAATCTGGCATCGCGAACAGCATGGTGACGAACCATATCACCGGCATCATATTCGTGAATCCTTGCCGATACACGACCATCGTCCCGCAAGTGGGCCCTGAGCGCCAGCCATGTCCGCGGTGCCCATCGGCAACGACAGACGAAATTCAGTCGCAAGATTTTTACGCTACCTTTGTTCATACCGGGCTCGCCCGGACACTAAACTTCAACATTCGTGCCAGGGATGACAGATCACGACGACTCCATCACGGTAAAAGATGTTGCAAGGTTCCGCTCCGTGCTGGAGGTGGAGTGCCGCCGCTGCGTACACCTGGCGCGCCTTCACGTTTCCCACCTTTTATTCGAGCATGGCCCTGATCTGCCAGTGTCTGCCTTGCGGGGGATCGCCGCCGCCGGCTGTCCGCTTATGCAGAACGACCATTCTCGTCATTTGTGCGAAGTGTTTCTTCGGGGCGTAGCGCGATAGCCCGGGTCGCGGCTTACGGATAGCCCGCCGCGATTCTCTCGTGGCTTCCGGCTGAGGAGCCCCACGCGGCTTCGGCTTGCCATCTTCGAACAATGGGACGCAAGGCTGCCGTGTCCGCGTCCACCGTGTCGAACCCTCAGGTTCTCGGCTTCGTTTCGAGGTCCAAAGTGTTCGTCACTCCGCGGCGCGACGGTCTCGACGGTAACGATTGACCACCGGCCGCAGGCCAAGGTTTTCGCGGAGGGTCCTCCCCTCATACTGGGTGCGGAACAGTCCGCGGCGCTGGAGTTCGGGTATCACCATCGTGACGAAGTCCTCACCGCCGCCGGGTAGGGTCGCTGGTGTGATGTTGAAACCGTCGCAGGCGGACGCTTCGAACCACTCCTGCATGGAATCGGCGATGTCGGCGGGCGTGCCGATCCGCGCGGAGCCGGTGATGCCGGACCGCAAGTAAAGTTCGCGGATCGTCGGCTTCTCTCTTCTCACCCATTCGACAAGCTGAGCGCTGTTGCTACGGTGCTCTTGCGGGCCCAGAGCATCGTCCGGCACTGGTCCATCCAGCGCACAGCCCGACAGGTCACCAAATGAACCGTAGAGCGAACCGAGGCCGGCCAACGGATCGATCAACGCCTGCAATTCCTCGTACTTCGCCTGAGCCTCCGCGCGCGTGCGGCCCACGACCGGACAAAACGCCGGCATGATTTTCAGGTCGTCCGGTTCACGGCCATATTTCGCCATGCGACCCTTTACGTCTTCGTAATAACTCCGCGCGCGGTCGAGCGTGTTGTTAATCGCGTAGATGACGTCGGCGGTGGCGGCGCCCAGTTCGCGGCCTTGTTCGGAGGCGCCGGCCTGCACGATCACCGGATGTCCCTGCGGCATGCCCGCGACATTCAACGGGCCGCGCACCTTGAAGAACCGGCCGTGGTGATTGAGCACGTGCATCTTTGCTTCGTCGAAATACCGGCCGCTCGCTTTGTCAAACAGCAAAGCGCCATCCTCCCAGCCGTCCCATAATCCCTTGACCACCTCGACGAACTCGGCGGAGCGCGCGTAACGCGTGTCGTAATCCAGCGTTGTCTCCAGCCCGAAGTTCTGGGCTTCGTGCTCCGACCATGACGCCACCACGTTCCAACCGGCGCGTCCTTTGCTGATCAGATCCAGGGTGGCGAATTTGCGGGCCAGATTATAGGGCTCGTTGTACGTGGTGGACGCCGTCGTCACCAGACCGACATGACTGCTGACCATCGCCAACGCCGGCAGCAATGTCATCGGCTCCAACTCGAGCATGTCCCTGCCGGTCCGGCTCAACGCGCCACGCGGATTGTCGCCCTGGCGGATGCCGGCGCCGTCGGCGAAGAAGATCATGTCGAGTTTGCCGCGCTCGGCGATTTGCGTGCTGCGCACATAATGCTCGACATGCAGCGTTCCGTCGGCAGGCACATCCGGGTGCCGCCAGGCGGCCGGGTGGTAGCCATGGCCACGGATCGACAAGCCGAGCCGCATCGTGCGTGCAGTCATCACACGGTCCTCTCAAATGAAGTGTCGCGGTGGGTCGTTAACAGCCGGCACCTCGTCCAAATGACGGATCGGGCCAGATCCGGCAACCCTTGCGCCACGGTCCCGCACAGAGAACAATGCGCCGTGAACCAACAAAATCGCGGCCACGCCGCCAATGGGAGAGAATGCCATGGACCTCGGATTGCAAGGCAAGCACGCGATCGTGACGGGCGGCAGCCGCGGCATCGGCAAAGCCATCGCGCGGGAACTGGCTCGCGAAGGCGTCGATGTCGCTATCGTGGCGCGGAACAAGGATGCGCTCGAGGCGACGGCGCGGGAGCTGGCGGCTGAGACCAACCGGCGCATCCTTCCCCTCGCCGCCGATGTCACCAGCAAGGAGCAGGTGGACCGCATGGTCGCCGAGGCAGCCCAGACACTGGGTGGCCTGCACATTCTGGTGAACAGCGGGTCTTCGCCAGGCGGTTCGACCACCGCGACCGGCCCGATCGACACCGTCGTCGACGAGGATCTGATCCAGGATTTCAACGTGAAGTACGTTGGGGCGCTGCGCTGTTGCCGCGCCGTCATTCCGTACATGAAACAAGCGGGTTGGGGGCGCATCATCAACATCAGCGGCGGCAATGCGCGCAACGCCGGGAATCTCAGCGGCGGCGCGCGTAACGCGGCACTCGTGCATCTGACCAAAACGCTGGCGGTGCAAATGGGCCGTTTCGGGATCACGGTCAATTGTATCCACCCCGGAACGACAAGAACCGAGCGCACGCCCAGTCTGCTCGCCTCCCGCGCCACCCAACTGGGCGTCTCGCCGGAAGAAGCCGAGCGGCAGGATTTCGCGCCCGACTCGCCGCGCGGCAATGCCATCTGCCGCATGGTTGACGCCTCCGAGGTCGCCTTCGTCACGGTATTCCTGGCCTCGGACAAAGCCTGGGCGATGTCCGGCGAGCTGGTCTCGGCGAGCGGGGGAGCGGGACGGACAGTGCATTACTAGGCCGGATCGAACAAGGTGTTTGCCGTCGGGTTGCCTGATGCTACACCGCCGGACAGTGACCAGGCGGAGAGCGCCGTGGGCGGCGCGCAATTCGGCGCGGCGCGGTCCGTGACAGAGTAAAGTTCGCGAATGCGGAGCGGCCAGGTTCGGCCTACGGGCCCAGATCGGCAAGTAGGTGCGTCGCCATCGTCTTCACATCGAAGCTGCACCCAACGTTGAACCGCCGCAACGTGTGGTCGTGACCCTGTTTGCTGACGGTGAAGACAGGCCCGTCTTCCGTGATGGCGAAATCCATCTGAAACCCGGTTCGGCTGTCGGCGACGACGATCGGTGAGGCTCCGTCGCGCAACGCCAGCAAGAACGCTTTGGCTTTGTCCGTTGCCAGGTCGAGATGCGGCATTATCGCAGCGGAACAATCCCCCGCCGGTTCGCCAGTGATCGAGATGGTCATACTCGCCCGGTTGATGGCCGGTATCTCGGGAATGCATCGAAATATAAGGATGCTATCGCCGATGCCGCGAATTTCGACCGGGCCTGGCCTTCGCGCCGGAAGAGGCTCCGGCGGTGGGAAAGAAAGCGGCGAGAGCTCAACGGGGCGGCGCGTAAATCGAGACTCCGGCACAACCAATGGACCCGGTTTACCGGTTGGGAAATCGGGTATCGGTGCGTCGATCGGGGCGCCCGGAATGGGCCTGAGAGCCATACTTAGTAAAAGACCAGCGTCCGAACCTCGATGCTCTCGCGTGGCGGCGCGTCAGCTTGTGTATTTGGGTCGTCGAAGGCGCCGTGCGCCGAAAACCGTGCCGGGCCCGAACGCGCTGAGTCGAAGCAGCGGATCAGCACAGCCTCATCCCGCTGCATCCGCGGAAAATAATACCAACGCTGGTTCGTATTGTAGGTGATCGCGTAGGTCTCGCCGGTGCGATCTGGATAGCGTAGCTCAGACTGAACGAGGTTCTCAGCCTCCAGCGTCTCGGCGTCGCACAGGGCCAAGGGCGAGCGCAGCAGCGGGCCGGCGATCGGACGCCAGATGTTGTTGATGGCGAAACGGTGCTTCAACAGCTCCTCGGCCTCGTCGCCCATCAGGTCGCGAACGCGCTGTGGCGCCGACCAGGCGGTGTAGTCGTTGTGGACCCGCCCGGCGGGCATCTTGATGCCGCTGCCTTTGACGGCGGCCTTGGCGGCATTGCGCACGATATGGTCGAACACGACGACCCGTCTGGCCCCGGTCGCCTCTTGCATCAGCCGCTCGCACTCGGGGTAGTAGACCGAGGTGATGATCGTCTCGTCGTAGAGATCGGCCGCCGCGGTCTGATGGCGCAGCAGAACAAAGCCCTCGTGGTCGAGCGACAGCGCGTCGTTGACCGGGCGAGCATCGTGGATGGTGACATTGTGATCAATCGACCGCCCGTTGCGTACCGGCACGCCCGGCGGCGGCTCGTAATTGTAGGACCAGGGCTTCTCGGCCATGGGCTCCAGAAAGCTCAGCGGCGCCACGACGCCTCGCAGATCCGCGCGTGTCATACCATCCATCGCATCCTCCATTGGCGGACGTTGCCCATCCGCGATTTCGCCCGTCCTGACGGCTATTCTATACGCTCGATCGCTCCTCCGGAAGCAGGCGAGCCGTGCGTCCTATTGTAACTATTCCGGAACATTATGACACGGCACCGCGATCTACGCTATGGATTTTGATCCCAGTCCGGATCGGTGCTCGGGAGCAACGGTTTATCCCGCGAAACCAGCAAACCCTTGCCCGGAACGAAATTCACCTCCAGCCGAATGCCATCGGGATCCTCGAAGACAAAGTAGTAATAGCCTGGCGCGGCGTCGCCCTCCTTGGGGCCGCGATCGATATGGCCGCCGATCGCACGCACCTTCTCGGCCGCCGCGTCGACATCCTCACGCGACCGAGCCCTCAGGCAAAGATGGTGCAGGCCGACACGGTTCTGGACAAACCGCTCGTTCACGTGCTCCGGCGCGCAACGCTGGATCCCGATCGCGGTGCGTCCGCCCACGTGATAGAGAAAATTGTTGCCTTCATAGACCTTTGTCATGCCGAGGAAGGGCAGCAATTCGGCGTAGAACGCGCGCGACTTTTCCCATTGGCTGACGGTCAGAATCACGTGCGCCATGCCGTTGACTTCAATCATCACTCATCGAACTCCAACGCGACGGCGGTCAGCCGGCGAAATCCGCGCCGGCGGCAGGCGGGGCAGCAGGTTCGCAACCTGCCGTCCCCGCGGCATCGCCGCTACTGGCGGTCGGAGGTGACTGGCTTCAGCTCATAGAGCTGCGTGTTGGCGCGGATGGCCTCGTTCCAGCCTTTTTCACGCACGTCGAAATGCACCCAGTCCGGCCCGATGAACTTCTCATTCGGTGCGTTCTTGATCAGGCTGGCACGTGGCGGTGCCGTCGGATTATCCTGCACGTGCGGCACGTTCGCGGCGTCCAGTTCGGCGACCTTTGCCCGCTGATCGTCCACCATGAAGCCGATATGGTGAATGCCGCAGAAATCCGATGACTGCTCAGGCCCGAGCTGAGGAGTCTTGGGTCCGTGCTTCAGGATGGCGAAATAGATGTAACCGTCGCTGAGCCAGACGCCGTCCTCACCGGTGTCATATGGTGACCGGTACAGCTCCTTCAGGTCGAAGTGCTTCTTGTAGAATTCAGCGGTGCTCGCTGGATCTTCGCTCGCGATGGCGACGTGCCGGATAAATGCCATGGTTTTTCCTCCTTCGGTTTCGTTACTTGTGAACCAAACGCAGCCTCTTATATGCGTCAGGACAGCACGGCCAGGCCCGTCACTTGTAGATGCCGCGGCAGGCGTCGTTTCGATAGCGCGGTCGAGATGAGCTATAGTGCCGCACGATGGCCAGGGATCCGCCATTCCGCAATCGCCTGACGGACAACCGGGTCGAGGTCATCCGGCAAATGCTATCCATCTCCCTCCTGAACGTGAGCCCGGTCACCGCGGCAGTGTGGCGTAGGCGCCGCCGCGAAGTCCGCGAGCCATGGAAGCGCATGTGACGCCGGTCGTCCACTCCGGTGCTGCTACCACATGCCGCTGAGCCGTCAGGCAGCGCGGCGCGGTCGCAGGCGTTCGATCGCCTCGCGCAGTCGCGCCGCGGTGGCATCGTTCAGTACGAAGGCCAGATGCAGCGTAGCGTCCACGACGGCGCGCACGCTGAAGGGCAGCGTTATGCCGATGCCATCCGCCTCGAGGGTGCCGCTGGTGCCGACCGGCAGCGCCGGGCCACCATGCACGGAGGCGCCACCGGCGGAGAGGTCGGCGATGCGCGCGGCAGATGTGCCATGTCCGGCGACGGTCAGCTGGCAGGGCAGATCCACAACAGAACGCGGCGACTGCCGGCGGTCTACGTCGGTAGTCGACGTGCGGACCGCGCGGATCACCGAATCCCGAAGGTTGTCTACCTCGCCACTCAGCGTAATTGTCTCGGCCAGCACCTGTGCGGTCCGGCGCCCGGTTTGCTCGGCTTCCTGCGACACTTCTCCGATCCGCCGCGTCACCTCGTTGGTTGCCGCCGCTGTCTCACTCACACTCCGCGAAATCTCGGCGGTAGCTGCCCCCTGCTCCTCGACCGCGGTTGCGATCGAGTTGGCGATGGCATTGATTTCGCCGATCGTCGTCTCGATACGGCCGACCGCGGCGACGGATGCGCTGGTCGCCGCGCGCACTTCGCTGATGTGGCCACTAATTTCAGCCGTGGACCGCGCCGTCTGGGTGGCGAGTTGCTTGACCTCCGCCGCGACCACCGCGAAGCCTTTGCCGGCGTCGCCGGCACGCGCCGCCTCGATCGTGGCATTCAATGCCAGCAGATTGGTCTTGGCGGCAATCTCGCCGATCATCTCGGCAACGGCGCCGATCCGCCCCACCCGGTCGTTTAAGGTCTCGATCGTGGTGCGCGTTTCCCCGCCGGCGGCCACGGCACGGCCTACGACGGTGGTGGAATGTCCCACCTGAGTACCAATCTCGCGGATCGAGGCGGCAAGTTGTTCCGCCGCCCCCGCCACCGTCTCCGCGTTGGCCAGAGCCTGGGCGGCCGCACCTGCTGCGCCCTCCGCGGAGGCGCCGGCACGCCGCGCCGAGGCGCTCATCGCTTCTACTTCGGTCATCATCGTCGCGGTGCGGATGCCGATCGATCCCAGCGCCATCCCGGTCTCCGTTTCAACCTTGTCCGCCATGGCGACCAACGCTGCACGTTTGTCCATTGCCGCATGCTCGGTCTGCAGCTGATGCTCGTTTTCAAGATGCAGGCGCTCGATGGCGTTCTGCTTGAACACCTCGACTGCCCGTGCCATCGCCCCGAATTCGTCGTGTCGGCGTTGCACCGGAATCTCGACGCCATGATCTCCCGCGGCCAACGTGCGGATTGCCGCCGTCAGCGCCCGCACCGGCATGATGATCCGGCGACGCACCAGCAGAAGGCCGAGCAGCAGCGCAAGGATAGCCGCGATGAACAGCACCGCCTCGGTCGCCATGCCGCGCACGCCGTCTCGACTGCGGTCGGCCGCATTGGCGAACATCGCATCGAACGCTGCCTCACCGATTTGCAGGACCGGCGCGAAGGGGCTCTGGCATGCTGTCTCCCATGCCGTCGAGCGCAACTGTGCCGGCGTGCCCAGGCCGGTGTAGGCAAGATCGCGCTCCTGGAAGGCAGCCTGCACGGACCTGGCAGCTTCCAGGCGAGCCTCGGACAGCCGTCCCGGCATGCCGGGACGGCGCAGCAGGTCCTCCAGCAAGGACATGCCGAGGCTGACGGCGCCGCGTAGCCCCGCCACCTTCGACAGCCGCTCGACATCGAGCGGCTTCGCGTCGGCGAACGATGCTCGCACCGTGGCACATTCATCGCCGAGAGCGAGGCGTACCTTCCAGGCATACTGGGTGGCCTGCACGAAGCCGCCGATCACCGGATCGGCCGCGCCGGCCTTCGCGGCGAGTGCGCCGGATAAATCGGTTACGGCGGCCTCCGCCACCAAAGTTGAATTGTACCATGCCGGCGCCTGGTCCAGGCGGCGCTGCGCGCGTGGTTTGGCGGCGACGGTCTCGAGTTCCCTGCGCAGGCTGACCGACCGGTCCCAGACCCTGTGCAGGTTCGCCAGATGCTCGCTATCGGCTTCGAGCAAATCCGGCGTTACGTCGCTGAGCGCCGCTTGCACCTGGGCGTCACTCTTCGCCAGGAGTGCGGCGATCCCTTGATGCGGATCGTCCTGATCCTGCAGCGCGGCCTGGATCATGCCGCGCACGGCTCGGTACGACTGCAAGGCGTCGAACAAATCACGGTCGGCGACAACCAGTTGGGCGTTGTGCCGCGCGCGTTGCAAGCCTCGCCAGGAGTCGTCCAGCCGGACGCCGAGTAGCAGGCAGACGCCGAGCGCGAACACCACCAGGACTGAGGTTAGAAGCCCGCTCGCGGACACTGAGATGCGATCGTCGATCATGGGGCGCAAAGACCTCAACATGGGCGTCCGCGGTCGCGGGCGTGCCATACTGCCCCGTCCGGGGTTAGCGAACGGCTAATGGAGCGGGAATATCAGGCTGACGGGTCCGATGCGCATGGGGGATGCCCAGGCGGAGCAGGCTCCCCGTAGAGGAGAAGCGGGACTGGGAAGCTGCCGTTCACATCGCCTCATCCGCTCGGCCGGTATCGACCTCATTGCAGACACCTGGAAAAAATGGTCTGAACCGAGCCTGGTTGGTCCAGGTGTCACATATGGCGAAGTTGTCGGCCTTATTGACGGTCACCACGTTGGCTCTGGTCGCCAAAGATGGAGTGGCATTTAGTCGTCCCATCCTCGTAACGCGGGCTCCATCATTGTGTGCGGCAACAGAGGACACCGTTTTTGGCTGCGCTCAGGGTCAGAAGATAATCTCACTGTGCGCCACGCCAGCGGTCGATGGCGGCCGCGCCCGACTACGCTACGTTTACGGCACCCAAGCCAAGATCGAGCTGGAAGTCTCGCGGCCGGACGCGTTTACGTCTGGCATAACTGCATTGTCCGGCGGCGGTATAGATTATGTACGCGTGCGAAACGATGAGTTTTCCTACGTGGTCTACACGGCGATGGCACACGAATGGTCACAGGACGGCTGGATCGTCGAATCGAATGGCTCTCCGATTTCCCATCACATCTGCAGAGGCGGTGCGACGGGTCCAAATGTTTGGAGTCCTGTATATGCGGCCAGGCTTCCCAAGGCTCCCGACAGTGACACCTTTAGTCTGCCTCAATGGCTAGGTACCGCACCGCGGCCGCCGGCCCGCTGAACGTTTCGATTCCACTCATTCCGCTCATCATTGGATACGCTCAGGGGTTGGATGGCCATACTGTTCCGCAAGGCAAGTGTCCGGCATGGGCGCACGCTCGTGCGTCCGCCCACGGGCGAACCCCTGGTGTGCTCGTCCGAACTCGTGAGTATTGAAGGTCACAGTCCCTGCTCACCTTAGACAACGTTTCGGCGTCCCGGAGCCCTTATGACAACCACAAACGCGTGTCTTGCTGGCCTGGCGGCGGCCATCGGCGCCTGGGCCGTGACGATGGCAAGGGCGGAGCCGGTGCCGGCCGCGCCCCATGGCGATGCCGTCGCATTCTGTAAGGCGCACCGAAGTGTCGATTTTCCTGGCCGTCTGTTCTTCGGTGCCGGCTACAGGCCCGGCGCGATTCCCCGGCAGCTATCGAAGCTGGACGGTCCGCTGCGGTGGCGTTGCATGGAAGGGCGGGTCTGGGTTTGCTCGGATAGCGCGGATGGGGACTGGTGCGCCAAAAAGGACGTCAGCCTGCGCCCGTCGCCCCTGCTTCGGCAAGCCTGCCGCGAGGACCCGGAAAGGGTGTCGCTCAGCTTCGCCGAAGCACACTACTCCGCATTCGATTGGCGCTGCAAAGGCGGAACGCCTGTGATCATACAGAGCTATCCGCTTGATCGGCATGGATTCTTCAAGGCCTCGTGGATACCGCTGGTCGTTAGGCGCGGCGTCGTTATCGGACCCACGGAGCTTCCCGCCGGCCCGAGATAGCGGTGCGAAATGCAACAACTCCGCGAACCAGGCGGAGCGGCAGCTTTCCACCCATCCAGGTCCACCGGGGCGCCGGTGCCCGCGCGCCCGGCCTGGGGTGAATGAAAGGCTGATCTCTGTTCTACGCCACGTCGCGCGGCTAAGATGTCCCTCGTTCGACAAGGGGAGGACTGAAATGATCAACCTGAGCGGTATCGGCCACGTTCTGTTGCGGGTCACCGACGAGGAAGCCTCGAAGCGGTTCTACCGCGACGTGCTGGGGTTTCGCATCGCCGAGCAGGATCCGGAGCACGGCGGCGTATTCATGACTTTGGGCGATGGATTCCATACAATCGACATCGCGCAGCATCCCGCGCCGCAGGACGCGCCAAAGCCGCGGCACGGACAGCTCGGGCTCGCGCACATCGCGTTCAAGGTCGCCAGTTATGCGGCATTGCGCGAGGCCTACGCCCACCTGCTCAAAAACGGCGTGGAAATACAGCGTGCCGCCGATCATGTCTGCCAGCGCAGCATCTATTTCGCCGATCCCGACGGCAACGGCCTGGAGATCTATTACGAGATGCCGAAGGCGCTGGACCTGTTCCCCAACGGTCGCGGCGACGAGGACGAAGTGCTGCCACTAAGCAGCGCGGACGCCCCGCTGCCCCAGTGGCTCGTCGAGGAGTGGCCCGGGCCCGGGGCGATGGCCAAAGTCGAGCGGCTGCGCCGCCAACCGGCATCACCGGCGACCAATTGATCGCCACCGGCTTCTGACGCCTCGGCTCAGTACGCAGTACGGTCCTTTCGGCCGCTTTTGTCCCGAGAAGGCGGCGAACGTGCACTGCCAAAGCGGTCGAACCGTCAGGTCGATGGATGCGGCGTCGCGTGCCGTCGCATCATATGAAGTAAGTGCACGCGAGCCTCGAACGCACTCATCATGCGGGTCGTGGCCTCGTGGAACATTCCGGCCGCGACGTGATCCAGCAGATGACTTTTGAACTGAAAGTCGATGCTGAAATCAACCTGTGTCGCGTCTCCGACCGGAATGAACGTCCACTTGTTTGTCAGGTGCTCGAGCGGCCCGTCGACGGCATGCACCAGCACCTCTCGCGGCCGATCCAGCGTGACCTGGCTCGTGAAACTTTCCTGGAATGGGCCGAACCCGATGACCAGTTCGGCGATGATCTCTCGCTCGTCCTCGCGCTGGAGACGCGCACCGCTGCACCAGGGAACGAACGCGGGATAATCCTTCACGTCTGCCACGACCGCGAAAAGCTCGTCGGCGCTATAATGGAGCGTCGCCCGCTCCTCGTGTCGTGGCATGTCACACGTCTCCCGTTGTCTGCATTACCGGCAATGCACCGTCTGGCTGGCGCGAATGCGAGGCGACCCGCGATCGCTTCGGCGGATAGCAACCCGACCCAGCCATTCGCTTGTCTCTGGCGCTCAAACAACCGCAACGGAAAACGGTGCCGGTCACCTGAGCGGCAGCCATGGGCGCGAAGCTGACGCGGCTGGGCCTGGTCGAAGCATTCATTGGCCGGTCCAGGGCAGGGTCCCGGCGTTCCTTCACGCAGCAGCGCCACGATCCAATCAGCGTCAGCGGGCTTCGGGCTCTACCAGGAACCAGTGTTGGCCATTGTCGTCCAGGGTTCGGCAGGCGGCAGCGCGCCGCCGGCCTGCAGCAGCTCGATGGAGATGCCGTCCGGCGTGCGGACGAAGGCCATGCGGCCGTCGCGCGGCGGGCGATTGATCGTCACGCCGCGGGCGATGAAGGCGCCGCAGGTGTCGTAGATGTTGTCCACCGCGTAGGCGAGATGCCCGAAATTGCGGCCGCCGGTGTAAGGCTCGGGGTCCCAGTTGTAGGTGAGTTCCACGGCAGCCGCCTCGTCGCCGGGGGCGGCGAGGAACACGTTGGTGTAGCGGCCCTTCTCGTCCGGACGGCGACGGATCTCGCGCAGGCCGAGTACCTCGAAGAAGGCGATGGTGTCCTCCAGCGCACTGACGCGGATCATGGTGTGCAGATACTTGGTCATGGCGTGTCCTCCGATCAGGTGGTTCGTGGCGGCGCGGCAGACGGGTTAGGGTCTGGTGATAAGGATGGCCGCCAGGATTATCCAAATTGGCTGAGACCACAATGCGGAACGTTTGCCTGGGAAGATAGGCGAGATTTGGTGGAACTACGGCCTTGGGCGCGAACCTGCCGTCGACGGGGGAGCGATGACGATTTCGGGGTCGACGGTGCAGATACATGGTCTGGGTTGCAGTGCTCCGGATGTCACACATTCACCGTCGTTCATAGTTACAGGTTTTCAGAAGATTATGAGTTTAGCGATGAAAGCATGACGGCGATTATTCATCGCGAACTTTATCCGCCATCGCCTCATCGTAAGCCGCCCGAGTGGAGCGCGCATCTAGTTCTTTATCTGCGATCGGATGAGATGTGGATTTTCTCGTTGCTTAAAGACATATATTCGGCAGCAGGTATGCAGGCTTATTCTCTTGTTGCAATGGACGCTCCGTGCCAACAACAGTGAGACATCTACCCCCGGGGAGTTTAACCTTGAGGGTGCCCAGGGATCATCTCGCTCATGCCCATGCTCCACACACCAATCGATGCCGAGGCAGGCGCCGCCATGAACGGAGGCCGTAGGCCGACGATCGTGGCGGCGGCTGCCTCGGCGTCACCCGAATTATCCGACCGGCCTCGCCGCCGGACGTTCACCGCCAAGGACAAGCTGCGCATCCTGGCCGACATCGATCGCGCCGCTGAGACGCGAGGGATCGGCGCGATCCTCCGCCGCGAGGGGCTCTACTCGTCAACCCTGAGCGAGTGGCGCCGGCAACGCGACGCGGGCGCTGTCAGGACGATGAAAGAGCCGGCCGCAACGGCGGGTCCGCCGGCGTCATACGCCTACGATGGGAGAAAAAGCTCATGGCCAAGCCTGTATCAATGCGGCGGGCAACGCGGCAAACGACCTGGTGCAATGGTGCCAGGGATCGGGACATGTCGGTAGTCGCGGTCAAGAAGTACGTTGTTCGTCTGAGCGAGGACGAGAGGTCGACGCTGGAATATCCGATCAGCAAAGGCAGGCATCCCGCCGCGACGATCCTGAAGGCTCGTGTCCTGCTCAAGGCTGACGTCTCTGAGGCGGGTGAGGGTTGGAGCGACAGCCACATCGTGAAAGCCCTGGACACCAGCCTCGCCACTGTCGCGCGTATACGCCAGCGTTTGGTCGAAGGCGTCGAAGCCGTTCTGACGCACAAGCATTCCCCGAACTCGGCCCGCAAGCGCGTCTTTGATGGCGCGGCGGAAGCCAAACTGACCGCGCTGGCCTGTTCGGAACCTCCAAAGGGTCGGTCGCGGTACTGTTGGAAGACAAGGTCGTGGAACTGAAGATCGTTAAACGCGCCAACGACAATACGATTGGGCGGGTGCTAAAAAAACATTCTCAAACCGCATCTGAAAGAGCGGTGGGTCATCCCACCCAACGGCAACTCCGCCTTCGTCGACGGGTTCGCCAACGGCACCAGCAACGCCGCGGTTCCCTTCGCCGTGTAGAGGCAACTCGTGTTGGCGGCAGCGAATTTCGGCCCGAACGTGTCGGTGCACAACGCCGGGAACAGGCTGGAAATCTCGCCCCACGTAAAGAAAATCAATCCCGCGCAAATAACCAGAGCCCAAGGGGCGCCCCCATTGCCACTGTGGGGCGCTGGTCCTGTCCGTCATTTATGGACGAATGGGGCCGGTCGTAAACTACTAGGCCATGGCCAGCTGGTTTGCTATCCTCGGCAGCATCTACAGCCAGGCGTGCATCGAAATGGTTACCGACGGCATCAACGGCTGACTCATCGATCCCCTCTATCCCGAAATGATCGCGAATGCGATGGACCGATTGTTTGCCGCCTCGCCGGAAAAGCTTGGCGAGATGCGCGCCGCGGCCCGCGAACGAACCAGGCGAAAAACCGGTGCCTTCCGACGCCGCATCGTGGCGCATGCCGTGCAGAAGGGAGACGACGGTTCCCCCAGGTGACACCGATCATGCTGGCGGCCAACGAGCTTGGGTTCCGGGAGCAACGACTGGTTTTCTCGGCCGGCGCGTCCAACTCGTTGGTTACGATAGCTTATCATGGTCCGGCAGTCTGGACACCCGCCGTATGTCAACGTTATCATGAGGATTGGGTCAGGACCTAACCGGCATCGGTATTAATCATTCCACGCCCTGCCGCCGCGACTGGACTAGCTCCTGAGAGACGCCCCTCAATGTCAGCTGTGACGCTATGGTAGGCCGACAGACCGAGGTTGAGCGATGAACGGCCGTGGGACAAGACAATGGCTGAGTGTCAGGTATCGTCGTGATGGTTCTCACTTCAAGCGTTTCCGGAGACAATTGGAACGAGATTCTTTTCGTTGATCGTATTTGTGCCGTGCGCCGTGTCAGTTTGGCGCTGGCTCGCGGCCTTGCCGCTCATGACCGCCCGAATGCCACTTCGTATTGTCGATCGAGCGGGACTTCGCCGCACCGCGGTGCGCCAGCACAACAGGAGGCAGATTGTTCGTGATTGCTCACCCCACCCAAGCCACAGACATCACGGGTTGCCTGGCTGACGGCTTGAAGCGCACGGTGTCGAGGCCCGGAGCGGGTACGTGGGTGTCGGCTTGACCCGCGTCGCACCTCCAACGGATGCGTTGATAATCAACACTCGCCCAGGCGTCTCCGCCGACGCGATTTCGAAGCCGGCCAGCCAGGGTGTTTTCGTAACGCTCCATGGCGTTCGTGGGATCGCGGCGATCGCCGTGGTGGCGTGGCACGAACCCGAGCTGCCGTGCCCGACATTCCAACCCGCCAGCGGATATCTCGCGGTGGATCTGTTCTTTGTCCTGAGCGGTCTCGTCCTCGCCCATGCCTATGATGCGCGATTTGCCAGGGGCCTGTCCGCCGGCCGCTTCATGATCGGCCGCCTCATTCGCCTGTATCCGCTTTATTTGGTCGGCCTGGTGTTGAACTCAGTGGGGTTGCTGGTGGCGTTCTCGCTTCACACGCATACCAATTGGACTCTGGCGGAGTTCGCCGTCGCATCCGGCTTATCGCTCTTCTTTATTCCCAGCCCGCCGATGCACTCGACGACGATCTTTCCGCTCAATGGCCCAGCCTGGTCGCTCTTCTTCGAGTTGGTCGCCAATCTTGCCTTTGCCCTGATCTGGAAGCGACTGACGATCCCTGTCCTGGCCGTCATCATCGCTGTAGCGGCCCTCCTCCTGATCGGCGCCGATATTCAGCACGGGAGCCTCGACGTCGGATCCAATTGGCCGACCTTTTGGGGTGGCCTTCCGCGGGTCATCTACTCATTCTTCGTGGGCGTCGTACTGGGGCGTGCGCAGGGAACATCGTTGCCGAGGCCGACAATCAATCCCTGGTTGATCATTCTCGCCGTCGCGATCGTGCTATCGGTGCAACCTGGCGCGTGGCGTGCGGAGTATGACCTCGGCTGCGTCCTTATCCTACTCCCGCTACTTGTCTGGGCTGGTGCGTCGGTGGAGCCGCGTGGCACGACCGCTGTGTTCTTCACCGCTCTCGGAGCCTCGTCCTACGCGATGTATGCGGTTCACGTGCCTCTGCTGACCATGGCCGCGAAGGGGCTTGGCCCCCAGATAGCCTCGTTCGGGGCCGCGTCTGCTGTCATCTTCCTCGTCGCGATGGTCGGCGTCGGATTGCTGCTGGATCGGGTCGACGGACCTGTGCGAGCACGCCTGAACCGGCTTGTCGCTCGCGCTTACAACAGGCGAAGGCGCGATGAGTATCGGGAACCAGAACGGCAAAACTATAAGGTTGAGGCCGGGAAATACGATCAACGTTAAGAGACGCGGAGCTGTCAGCAGACTCGGGCGCGATGCAAGCAAGCTACCGGCCCCGCTCGACACGATGATTCCGAATAGCCCAATGGCAAGGCCATGGACCGGATGCTCGAGAAAGAGCGAAATCCGCTGAATGAGCCCGATCTCGACACCATGAAGGCAAGGCCGATGAGGAGGAAAGACGCAGTACTCCAGGAACTCGAGCCTCGACAAACCGCCATCGAACCGATACATCGAACTCGCGGCAGATCCGTCGATAGCCACATGCCGAGAGCCGATGACGATTGGCTGCAGCGCGGTGGATGGGCCCCCCATCGACGTCGGACCGCTCGCGCTCCGACCCACGTCGACTTGTGAAAACGAATTCCACCTGATGAAGGGGTCCGTTGTATGCTCGGTCTCGTCCTTGACGACGAGAGCTTCAATCCATATGGCCGGATCGCCGCGTTACCCTACGCCAGCAACCTGAAGACCATAGCGCAGCGGGATGAAAGAGGCTCCGCGAACGCCTCATTACCAGCAGTGGCGGTCCGGAGCGGCTTGCCGCACGGTACGCGGCCAAAAAGAAGGCAACCGCCAGGGGGCCAAAGGCTCCGACAAGGAACACGGCGGAAACGGCGTCCGGCTTAAGCCACACCAGCACGAACAGGGGTAACGCCATAAGGCGCGATGCGATGGCTCCGCTTATCAAAACAGTTGAAATAAGAAGCAGCGCGGAAACTACGACGGCAATGCCAGACGCCCGCATATCCAAACCATGTTTTCAAACAGGCGCTCGCCTGTGAACGCAGATTGCCGGAAACATACAAAGAGGGATCAAGCAGTCATGCCGAACATCAGTGCTAAAAAAGGGTAGTCCTTTTTCACGACGCTCACGCAACTTATCGGTTTGGCCGTTGCTCCCGCGATGTCACCCTGACCCGAACGCAGCCCGCGGCCGCTATGCCTTCGGTCGATTCCCGTTCGACCGTGGAGGTGGTCAAAGCTCGGGTTCAAGTCTCGAGGGATCGCCGATCAAGCAGCGCAAGTCCTGGCTTAAACGATTGTGCGACAGCCACCCCGGCTGTCACGAAGCCGATCCGCCGCTATATTTTCATTCCACAAACGAACAATCCGTTCGTGCGAGCGGATCCTGCTTCCTGGCGCTCCGGCGAGGCTCGTTGACCAATAGGATGCTCGAGCGTCCTGACCAGGCTCACCACGTTCCTTCCCACTGATCCTGAGTTCCCCGTTGACCGTGCGTCCGCCGATTCCAGCCGCGACACAAGGGGGGGGTGTTCAAACCGCGGACGGAGAGAGCGTTCCCGGCCGGCTGATGGGCTCACTTCAGCCTTGACAATTCCGTTGCCCCTATTGTTAAATCAGGATGAATTTAGCTGGACTTGCTGGCCCGGTTGGAAAGCTTCTGGTCGAAGCTCGAGCTGTTCCGAAGCGTGGTTTGAGGATTTTGATATTTAAATGGCAAGCATACACACAAACAGCCATGACGGTAGATACACGTCCGTGTTTCGATCGGCAGATGGCGGGGTATAAGCCTTGATGATTGGGCAAATCGCTACTTCCCGGCCGCCTGATAAAACGCGATGGCGTCCGTTCGCGTCACGTGACCTCGGCCTGATCGTCGGCGCGCTACTCTTGACAAGTGGCGTGTTCATCGGTTCGATATTCCTCTCCAATTCATTCCCGTGGGCGCCTTATATTCCGCTCGGTCTCGTCGCCCTCGGCCTGGCGGGTTGGGTCGTCCTGGCCGCCATTTATGCTTCCCCCACCGCGATCATGCTGTACCTCGGCGTGGTGGTGTTCGTGACGGACGGAGGGTTGCGCATCCGGGCCCCCGGAGATGATTCCCTGGACTGGCAAAGCTTCCTCAAGTTTTTTCTTTGGTTGGGCGCGGGGGTGATTGGTTTCGCGCACATCCCGCCGGTTCGTCAGTTACTCGCACGACCTGCGTGCGCTGGTTGGCTTGCTTACCTCTGCGTGGCGTTGGCGTCCAGCATCTACTCTCCTACTCCAGCTTTCAGTTTCGCCAGTGCCCTGGGCGTGTCCTGTATCTTCGCTTTCTCATTCTCGCTGACGCGCCACCTTTCCGAAGGGCAGATTCTTTGGACGATACTGGTCAGTCTGACCATCTTTAATGTCGGCGGTTGGATTGTCTATTACACAATTCCAGCTTTGGGAATTTCAGAGGCAGAAGGGATAGGCGATCTTTTTCTCGGGGCGAGAATGGCCGGTCTCGCCGGTCAGGCGACAGGCCTCGGGTCGGTCTGCTCGGTGGCTGTGGGGGCAGCCTTTGTTCTGTGGTACACGGGTCGAGCCAAGCCCGTCACGAGTCTCATCCTCGGCGGCTTCGCGTACGTGACGCTTATGAGAAGCGACGCGCGGACAGCCGAAATAGCGACGGTCGCGGCAATCGCCTTGATTTTGGCCTCTCGATCCGCGTGGCTGACGATGGGGGTTGCGCTGGCGGGGACAGTCGCCGTCCTGGTTCTTCAAATCTCTCCCGGTCTGACGCACGTTTTGGAGGATAAGTTCAGCCGTTCCGGCGATCCTGGCGAAATCTCCAGTCTTACCGGGCGAACCCAAATCTGGGAGTATGCCTGGAGGAAAATCGCAGAGAGCCCGATCCTTGGATATGGCTATGACTCACCCAGAGTGGTTATTGGGCATTATCTAGGTTTTGAAAATAGCCTGCTAGTAGGCAACGCGCACAACCTTTTCTTGCAAAACCTGCTTTGCGTGGGTGCGCTTGGGACAATTCCTCTGGTTATGGTTTTTGGGTATCTGGTCTACAGGATGGTGAAGAAGCCGATACCCATCGTATACTACACGATCGTATGGATCCTCGTTACAAGCCTTACCTACGCGGAGCCTATTGGAACCACGCCCACCCTGATAACCATCTTGATGTTCATCGCGTCAGCCTGGCCGGGACTCGAAGGCTCACACTGGGGCCTTACCGAATCACCGCACAAAAGAGTAACCGCTCAGGCATTTGCGCATAAGTAGCGTGCGACATGCGGCTGTCTGGCAAGCTATCTAATTGAAATAGATTTCTCGGCATGCCGACAATTGGTGATCATCGAATTAAGTGCTTCAAGCGGGACCAAGCGATAGCTGGTCATGAGAGTGTCGGTCGCTGGAGTATCGTCTTGTAAAAAGGGCTGCCATCGTAGCGGTTGGCGTCCCAGATATGGATCCATCACCGGTCGGTAACGAGCCCCTATCCCGACAGAGCCGGAACCATTAATAAGGACAGATGGAGACGCATTAGCATTCACATAGAAGGCCCAGCGCGGGGTGCGCTGGCCCTCGGTGATGATCTCATACTTGGTCGGTGACCCTGTCGGAAGGTCTTCCCAGTCTTGAGCAGGTCGGCGCGGTCCTTGCCACGCAAGACCAAACACCAGTCCTCGGCGATTTCCCTCGCCAGGGACAGGCTGTCCTGTTTCGTGGTCTTACGGTGATTTTTGCCTTTGAGAATGTCGAGCAATGCCATCGGTCGCCGTTCCTCGTCCGTAGAGGTGGACCTTCCCGCCGAGGATCGGTCCTCACCGGCGGTGCTGCTACCGAGCCGCGTCAATGCCACGCAGGCCTACGTACCTGATCGCCTCCCGGGGCGGGCATGGCAAGGTGCGCACCGACCACCGCCTCGGCTTCATAGCCCCCACTCCCAATAGGGAATGAGCCCAAACATCGCGCGAGTTGGTCGACGAACGCCGGGATAAACCGCATAAAAGGCGCTGGTAGGCGGCTCCCAGGCACCAAGCACCCTATGCGGCATGCGCTCACGCAGTTGGGCCCCAGACAGGCAGCGCGACAATGCCGACGCGGTCCATCGCCGCCGCGCGCAGAACCACCGCGCCCTATGACAACAAGCTGGTGCAAAGGCAATTCTGCTTTGCGATGTCTGCGATGTCTGGCGCCGAAACGACGTCCCTCATTCTGAGCGCGCCGAGGTAAGCTTCGAGGTTCGGATGGGGACAAGGTCCGCGTGAGCTGCCTTGATCACAATCGGTCGAGTGCTTCATCCGTCAGGCGGAGTTCTGCGATCAGCGGTCGCAGCAGCTTCTGGTAAGGCCGCCAACGGCCGATGGACGAACGATAAATCGGTTGGCGGACCTGGGTCGCGCTGGCCGTCCGGACGGTTCGTCGAGTCTTATGAAATGCAAGACATATGTCATCCCATTCGAGACCACAATGCGCGACGACCTGACGCGCCTGTCGCTCGAAATCGGAAACAACATCCTCATACCGCACTTCAAGCATCACATCCGCCGGCAGCACCCGACGCCAGTGCTCCATTACTTCCTCATAGGCCCGGTGATAGCGGCCCAGTTCGGCGAGATCGTAGCTGTATGGCTGACCATTAGTGAAAAGTATCGAGAAGCAAGACAGACAGGTATCGATCGGGTCGCGGCGCATGTGAATGATGCGCGCGTTCGGTAGCGCCAGATGGATCAGGCCGACCAAAGCGAAATTGCCCGGCATCTTATCAGTAATTCGTTCTGCCTCCGGTGCCATGGCGCTGACTACATCTACATAACTCGTACCAAGTTGGCGCAGTCTCTCGGCTGGCAAATCCGGAACGATCTCGGGAAAAGCCGGAAGAACGCTGTAGGGCTGTTTGAGGCTCGCCGCGAGGTGTGAAAGGTGCGGAAGTTCTCCGGCTCCGAACACCTTCGGATGGCTTGCAAGTATTTGCTCGATAAGGGTGGTTCCTGAACGCAACATGCCTACAATGAATATCGGAATCGTAGAGGGGTCGCCCACGCCTTGCTTTCCGTTCATGAGATCTGACGTGAAAACCGCACGCATGCGCTCGAACGTACCTAAGGTCGTTGGCTCGTCGTAGCCAAGTTCTCGTCGTCTGAGTGCATTTCCTTCGAGAAAATGGCTGAAGGAACGCTCGTGCTGTTCGAGGTCCGCATAGGCTTTGCCGAGCGCGAAATGTAGTTCGGTTTGATCGGTAAGCGGAAGCGATGCCATGTCTCGCGCCAGTTGCTCCATAGTCGCGAGTTGATGGTCCCCCGTGACAACCCGCCTTGTATTGACCAGGGAACGATAATACCGACCGCTTTTCGGTGCTAGGATGATTGCTTCCTCGTAGGCCTGTCGTGCCTCCTCGAGCATGCCTTGGTCCAGAAGGGCGTTACCCAGATTGTGTCGCGCCTCGACGAAATCCGGTTTGAGTGCGACGGCGCGCTCGTAACAGGTCACCGCGCGGGTGAGTTCGCCCCGCCTCTGGAGGGCGTTGCCCATGTTGTAGTAGGCCTCGGGGTAATCCGGTTTGAGTTCGACAGCGTGCGCGTAATGAGTCATCGCATCTAGCGGCTTGCCCTGGCTTAAAACTACGTTCCCCAGATTGTTGTGTGCCTCGGCATGATCCGATATCAGAGCGACGGTGCGCTCGTAACACTCCGCCGCTTCGGCAAGCCTGCCCTGATCCCTGAACGCATTGCCCAGATTGTAGTGAGCCTCGGCGAAATCCGGTTTGAGGATGAGGGCGCGCTTGTAATGGATTACCGCCTCGTTATCCTTCCCCTGGCTTTTGAGAGCGTTGCCCAGGTTGAAGTGGGCCTCGGCGAGATCCGGCTTGAAAGTAAGTGCGCGCTGGTAACATGGCGTCGCCTCGGCGAGCTTGCCCTGGCTTAAAAGGACGTTCCCCAGATTGTTGTGGGCCTCGGCATAATCCGATTTGAGCACGACTGCGTGTTCGTAGCATTCCATTGCGTCGGCGAGCCTGCCCTGGTCCTTGAACGCGTTGCCCAGATTGCAGTGAGCCTCGGCGAAATCCGATTTGAGCACGACGGCGCGCTGATAATGCGTCACCGCTTTGGCCAGCTTGCCCTGAGCCTTAAGAG
>JBEKGV010000002.1:0-20955 GCA_050012615.1 Acetobacteraceae bacterium
AATAGGACGTCGCGCCCACGGGGTCCCGCGGGACCTAGCGCTGGGTCTTGCTGCCGGTGACCACGAGACCTTCGCTTTCACGCTGCGCCTTGACCCACTCGTGCTGGCCGTTCTTGTCGGTCTCTCCGGTCAGGCCGGCCAATTTCCCGTCCTGCCAGGTTTCCACCACGCGGTGCGCGTAGCGGACGATCGGGATCGACACGAGGGTAACCAAGGCCTCCACCGTGACCTGAACGGTCAGCGTATCGCCGCGCGGTTCGAATGTCGCCGTGTGGCGGCCGATCTCACTGCCGCGGCGCATCAGCCGGAAAGCCAGCGTATTGCCGGGCGGCACCGGCAACGCGGCGAACGACGGGTTTAAGCTGACCTCCGCCCCCGTAACGCCCGCCGCTGTCAGCAGGAACCCACGCCGACCGATCACCATCGAATCCCTGTCATGACATCTCGCGTTGGGCGGCACATTGGCCCCCGAGTAGACCCGCGGGCCGGAACGATCAAGATGGAGGTCGCGCCGTTGCGAGACCTATCCGTCGTGGTAGACTGAAACCGGATTGGAACCTGGATCGCCTATCCACGAGGCCACGATACAAAGCGGGTTCGGGTGACGAATGGCGGACGAGGCAAGCGCGTCCGTGCCGCGGCAGGCCCGCGAGTGCCGTGCTGAGCATAACAGAGCCGCACCGTAGCGGCGACTCCCATTCCACCAAAGGCTGCACCCATGGCGATGGCGGACAGAGGAAACCCGGGAGGTATCCGCATATGGCCATCGCTGGAGGCTGCTACCCGCATGTCGGACGCCGCGAACTGGATCTTGATCGTCAGCCTTGTGGTCGGTCTGGCTTCAGCGGTGCTGGTCATGTACATGACCGGCATAAAGGAAGCCAACTGGAATTTGGACCGCCAGGTTTCACATGAAACCATCGTGAAATTGCAGGCGGCGGTCCGTGACGCCAATGCTCGCGCCGCCAAGGCTGGCGATGCCGCGGCGGAAGCCAACGCTCGCGCGGCTCAGGCGGCGGCGGAGGCGCTGGAAGCCAACGCACGGGCGACCGAGGAGGGAGCGGCGCTCTCGCTCGCCAGATATCAGACACCGCGGACGCTCTCGCAGGCGCAACAATCTCGGATCATTGAGAAACTCCAGGCCTACGCGCCGGCTCCCTATGACGTGAGCGTCGCCAGTGGACCCGAGCCGGCCATGTTGCTGATGCGCATCGACGAAATGTTCGCGGCGGCGAAATGGGTTCACCGCGATCGCGATGCCGGCATCGATCAGTCCGGGCTTATCGATGCCGACACCGCGCAAGGAGTGTCGATCGAAATCGCTGAGTCGAGGCGCGAGGATTGGGAACCCACCGTGATCGCGCTGATCCTCGCACTGCGCGCGGAGGGAATTGTCGCCAATGGAACCGCCAATACCGACGCCGACCCGACAGCGATCCATTTGACGATCGGGAATAAGCCTCAAGGCGGATCCCGCGATAATAAATGACCTGCGGCTGGTCGATGACCCGGTAGGCAACCTATTGGCGGCGGGAGAGTTTTCCGCGGATGAAACAGTCCGCGATCACAGAGGAACCGGCCGATGCGACCCTGGCCGAAGCCGCCCGGCAGGCAGGGACGTGCCGCCGGTGCGATCTTTGGCGGTACGCCACCCAGACGGTCTTCGGCGAGGGACCTAGGGATGCGACCCTGATGCTGATCGGCGAACAGCCAGGCGACCGAGAGGACCTCGCGGGACGCCCGTTCGTCGGCCCCGCCGGGCGGCCGCTGGACGAAGCCGGGATCGTCCGCGACGACGTATATGTCACCAATGCGGTTAAGCACTTCACTCTCAAAATCGCGCGGATTCCCGCGTGACAAAGGGTGGGAGGAAACCGGCGGCCGATATACGGGTCGGCATCTCGGGCTGGACCTATGCGCCCTGGCGCGGCGTATTCTTTCCCAAGGGCCTCGCGAGCCGAAAGGAACTGGCTTATGCCGCCGCCACGTTTCGCACGATCGAGATCAACGGCACATTCTATCGCCTACAGCGTCCGTCGAGCTTCGCAACCTGGGTCGAGCAAACGCCGGGCGATTTCGTCTTCGCGGTGAAAGGGCCGAGGTTTATCACACATATGCGGCGCCTGCGGGAGCCGGAGAAGCCATTGGCGAATTTCTTCGCGTCCGGGGTACTGCGGCTCGGCGCGAAGCTCGGGCCGATCCTATGGCAGTTCCCGCCGAATTTTCAGTTCGATCCGGAGTTGATGCGACAGTTCGTGGAGATGCTGCCACATGACACGGATGCGGCTCTGAAGTTGGCTCGCCTGCATGAGGATCGGTTGAAGGGGAATGTTTGGCTGTCGGTGGATTCCCGCCGTGCGATTCGTCACGCGATCGAGATCCGTCATGAGAGTTTTCGGAACTCCGCCTTCGTCGACATGCTGCGGGATCACAGGATCGCGTTGGTCTGCGCGGATACGGTGAAATGGCCAAGGTTGATGGATGTAACTTCCGACTTTGTGTATTGCCGTCTGCATGGTTCGCGGGAACTCTATCGCACCGGCTACGATGACACCGACCTCGATTGTTGGAGCGCCCGGGTTCGGAACTGGGCCGCGGGAAAGCGCGTCGATGGAGACTTCGCCGGACGGGCCAAAGGGACAGGCGGACCGCATGACGTGTTCGTCTACTTCGACAATACCGACAAGCTGCGGGCGCCTGAAGACGCGCGCGGCGTGATGCGGCGGTTGGGGCAGCCAGAGCAGCAGCATGATTGATCGGTATTACCGACGGTTAAGACGTTGAATGTAAAAATCGAGGTGTCTTTGACTTTTTCCAAGCTACAGCTTGTCTATTCTGGTGCTTTCTACCTCGAATCAAATGGGAACTTGCCCTTTTGCCCGGGGTTGATTCGTTGTCGTCTCCGCTAGGGAGCGGCAATCATCAGCAGCAAGGGATGAGATAAGCATGACCGAACAATCCACCCGAGGCCGTCAGGGCTTCGCTTCAATGGATGACGAACGGCAGCGCGAGATCGCGTCAAAAGGTGGCAAGAGCGTGCCCGATCAGGAGCGCAGCTTCTCAAAGGATCATGGACTGGCGACCGAAGCCGGGCGCAAGGGCGGCCAGCATTAAGCCAGCTGCCTGTCGCCATATTTTGAACGGGTGCGTCCGGTCACGCTCCAAACAGGGCCGCGACCAGCGCGCTATTCGCGCAATCGCACCCGTGGCGCCTGGATTGCTCCGGCGCGCGTTTCCCGGCACACAGATGTCCATCCGACGGAAACGGCCCGAAGGAAACGGCCCGGAGGAACTTCCAGGTGAGCCAGGCGCTCTCGAGCACTGAAGATTTCTCCGTCGTACGCCACCGTCTGAAGTCCATCTTCGGAGGGTCGATCGGTAACCTGATCGAGTGGTACGATTTTTACATCTATAACTTTTTCGCACTTTATTTCGCGAAGTCGTTCTTCCCCAATGCGGACCCGACCGTGCAGTTGCTCAATACGTTTGGGATTTACGCTTTGGGCTTTCTCATTCGCCCTGTCGGAGGATGGATCCTCGGAGTCTACGCCGACCGGGCCGGGCGCAAAGCCGCGCTGACGCTGTCGGTGACGCTGATGTGCGCGGGATCTTTGCTCATCGCGATCGCACCGGTCTACGCGACGATCGGCGTGGGCGCCCCGGTCCTGTTGCTCGCGGCCCGTCTTGTACAGGGCGTTTCACTGGGCGGCGAATACGGTACCTCCGCGACCTACCTCAGCGAGATCGCAGTTTCGAAACATCGAGGTTTTTACAGCGCATTTCAGTATGTCACGCTGATCGGCGGGCAGGTATTCGGCAGCCTGACCCTGCTCGTGATGCAACTGGACTTCACCGGGGCTGAACTGGAGGCATGGGGCTGGCGCATCCCGTTCGCGATCGGCGCGGCTCTCGCATTATTCGGTCTTTATCTGCGCCGCAACCTGGAGGAAACCGAGGCGTTCCGGAAAGTCGCGGCGACCCGGGGCGGCGGGCTGCGGGAATTGCTGAAACATCCCAAGCAAATCCTGCTGGTGTTCGGCCTGACGATGGGTGGCACGACAGCGTTTTACACTTACACCACTTATATGCCGACGTTCCTGGTGAATACGGTGAAGCTGAACCGGGACCAGGCGACGCAGATCTCGTTTATCACGCTGGTGATTTACGCGGCGCTGCAGCCGGTGTTCGGGGCTGTCTCGGATGTTATCGGACGGCGGCCGGTGCTGATGTGGTTCGGCATTCTGGGGACGCTGGGGACCGTGCCGATGCTGACCATTCTGGGTGCCACACACGACTATTGGGGTGCGCTCGGGCTGATCATGGCGGCGCTGTTGGTGGTGTCGGGGTATACGTCCATCAACGCTGTCGTGAAGGCGGAGTTGTTTCCGGCGGGAGTGCGGGCCCTCGGCGTTGGTTTGCCTTACGCGGTGGCGGCTTCGTTGTTTGGCGGGACGGCACCGTTCCTGGCGTTGTGGTTCAAGGATCAGGGGCACGAGAGTTGGTTTTATTGGTACGTGACCGTGCTGATTTTTCTGTCGCTGCTGGTTTATGTGTTCATGGGGGATACGAAACATTCGTCGCAGATAGACAAGGATTGAAGTTCCCGGTGAGCCATGCAATTCTGACTATTGGCCGTCGGAGTGTGTACCCGCCGCCCGGAAATTACCACAAAGCCACGAAGCACACGAAGTTCAATTTTTAATAATGAACTTCGTGTGCTTCGTGACTTTGTGGTAATAAAAACCTGGTTTCGCGCCCCAGTGTCGATCTGGAGGGCCGAAGGGCTGGTGCGGTCGAGAGGACTCGAACCTCCACGGGGTTTCCCCCACAAGCACCTCAAGCTTGCGCGTCTACCATTCCGCCACGACCGCAACGTGGTTTAAGGAAGCGGGGATATAGCGGATGACCGAAATGGGTTCAATCGTCCGAACGACCAGGCCCGAGTGGCGGATCTCGGAGGGACTGACGCCGTACCCCGACGCTCTGGCGTTGATGCGAGACCGCGTCGCCGCCATCAGGGCCGGCACGGCGGACGAACTGGTCTGGTCGGTCGAGCATCCGCCGATCTACACCGCCGGCACCTCCGCGAAGCCGGCGGAACTGACCGATCCCGCGCGATTCCCAACCTTCGAGGCGGGCAGGGGCGGGCAGTGGACCTATCATGGGCCCGGCCAACGCACGGTGTACGTGATGCTGGATCTGACCCGATCGCACGGCGCGGTTCCGGTCAACGACATCCATTGCTATGTCAACGCCCTCGAGGAGTGGCTGATCCGCGCCCTCGACCGCTTCAACATCAAGGGCGAGCGCCGCAAGGGCCGCGTCGGCATTTGGGTCACGAACCGCACGGCCGGGACCGAGGCCAAGATCGGCGCCATCGGGGTTCGGGTCAGCCGCTGGGTCTCCTGGCACGGCGTCGCGCTCAACGTCGATCCTGACCTGACACATTTCGCGGGGATCGTGCCCTGCGGCGTTCGGGATCATGGGGTCACCAGTCTCGCCTCCCTCGGCATACCGGCGACGATGCAGGACGCGGATGTCGCGTTGCGCGCGGCGTGGGAGGAGGTGTTTAACGATGCCGCCGGTCCCGTGTGCGGCGCCCAGGGTTAGTCTGACCCATCTGGCCGCGAGGTTTCAGGTGGCCCGGCCGGTCCTCCGATCAACGTGCGGGAGGCCACGACGAACTGGCCGGCCGCCACCAAATTCGAGCCGCCGATTCATCGTTAATTAACGAATGTCAGGCAGTCTTGGCGCTTCCATGCCAGCGCACAGCCTTCCTTCCGTAAAGCCATACCATCCAACGACGTTCCAGGACCGTGGCGTGGTGGTACCGTTTACCACGCCCGTCCTCGGCGGCACCCGGGTCCGGCTGTCGGGCAATCGGGGCCTGGAGCTGATTGTTCATAATCCCTCCGGCGGGCGGGGGGTCTACGTCATGCCGTGGACCGCCATTACTTCCTTCGGCAGGCCGACCCTGCATGACAAGGTGCTCAACACCAGGATGGCGTTTCTGGAGCGGATCACGCCTGTCACGATCCGCGAGGCCGCGCGGGCGACCGCCGCGGAGGGGCTCGCCGGGGAGGCCGCGATGCAGGCGGCACTGACGGCGATCGAAACGGACGAAGGCGACCGGCGCGTCGCTAACCACCATTTGCTGCTTGCCTTGATCCGGCAGGTAAACGTCGTTCCTCGATCCTCGCCGGCCAAAACTGGCTCGGACCTGGCCGATCTCGACGCCAGGGCGAGGCAGACCCTCGCCTGGCTCGCCCCAAGACTGGGCCAGCCGGCGACGTGGGGAGTCGCGGCTCTAAGTTCGCTCGGAGACACCATGGCATCCGTGGGGGTGACCACGAGCGGCGACGCGGGACGGACGCCACGCCTCGCCAAGCGACTCCACGATACGCGGGAGGACATCTCCGATTGGATCGGGACGCAAAGTGACGGGGATCGAGTGGCATACGCCCGCACAATCTGCTCGGTCTCGGATGTCACGCTGACAATGACCGCCGGTCTGCTCGCGCAGGCAAGATCGATGACCGACGACATGGTTGGTCTGCTGCGCGTGTGGTCCGCCGATCCTGACCAGGTCAGGCGCATCATCGCGCGTCCCGAGTGGTTGCTCGACGGGTGGGAGCAAATCTGCCTCGTATGGAACTTCGCCCACGACGACGCTGCCCGGCGGGCGGCTCTGGTCGAAATCGCCGAGTACGTTCCGATCCTTCCCAGAGAGGTGCATGAATGGACCGGATATCGCTCCGATCTTGATGATTCGCTCTTCGAGCACCGTCCGATCCTGCTCAACGAAGATTGGCGCAGTGGCGCGACAGTGTTCGATCTGATCGCTCGCAATGAGCAATTCCGGGCTCACGCGATATGATCGGGAGACGGCAACAGTTACGTCCGAAGGTCAATGCCGATGGGTAATGACTCATCCAGGAGTGGTGGCGGTGACGTAAGCGATCTGCGACCGGGATTGCTGGAGGCCGATGACCATAAGATCAGGCGCATACTCGCCGTCGTGGACGGCGCCGTGGATCCCGCGGTCAACCGGGCTCTATTGGATCCACTGCGGCCGCGCCTCGCGTCGCTCAAACCGGTCCGGCCGCTGCGTTTTGCCCGGTTGCTGTTTATTCCCATCGATCCGCTGACCGTGCCGGCTCGCGGGTGGCGGCCGGGCAATCTCACCGTGCCTCGACCCGCCCTGGCGCCGATCGCGAAACTTGTTCGGGCCGGGCTCGGAGATTTGGCCCAGGCCATCGACAAGATGATCGATGGCCGGAAGGTCGACGCGATTCAGACGATCACCAAGGCCGGGGAAGCGCTTTGGCCGCGGGCCGCCGAGGTCCTGGCTCACGCGCCGATGCCCGCCGATTGGGCGGAGACCGGCCTTCCGCTGACCTTATATGCCTCGCTGGCCGCCAGTATCGCCGCCGTGCTTCGGCACGCCGCGCAGCTGCGTTGTATCGCGCAGGACGAGGAACTCGGCGCACTGGAGACGGACAATGACGCCGTGGATAACATCATGGCGAACATCGCGAAGGAGCCGGAACTGGGCTGCGCGATGATCGCTCAGCTGATCCTGCTGCGGTCGCCTCACGTTGCGCGGCTGCTGGGGCGGGTCGCGGCTTCGGGGCGCACTTCCGAAGAAAAGGCAGTATTACGCAAGGCGATGGATCGAGCCCTTGAGGCCGTGCTGTCCCACATGGAACGGGATACCGGCTTCGTTCGCGATATCGTCAATGGCGCCCTCGCGGAGGTCGGCGGCGAGGTGCGGCGAATGACGACGTTGCTGCGGGCAATTGAAACGGAGGCGGCTTTCGCCGGGCATTTGCCGCGCCTGAAAGCGATTCGGACGAAACTCGATGAAGTTTGCCAAACGCGTTTCACCCGCGGTCTGACCGAAGGACTTGTCGCACCGCTGGCCGCTGGTTCCCGTCCGGTGGACGGCACAGCTCAGACCGAGCTTGAGATGTGCGCGAGGGATTTGCGGAAATTGGAGACGGCGGCGCGGAAAGCGGGCGGTCCAATGACCTATGACGGGCTACTGCTGCAAGCCGCCGAAGCGGTGCGATCAGCGGCAAACCTTTCCGAGATGCGGAGATGCCGGCTGATTGAGATCGTATCAGGGCCGGAGGCGGCCGAGTCCATGTATCACAAGGCGATCAGAGATACCTGACGATGCCGGTTTATCGGCGCCTTGTGGTGGGCTCCGGACCGGCCTGAACATCCGGCAGGTCTTCGTCGAGGATCGTCAGAGTTACCGAATACGATACCTCGCCATCCTCCTCGTCTTTGTAGACGGTGCCGAGAACCTCATCGCCGACAGCGAACTCGACCGACAGGCCTTTGCGCGCCGGGGCGACAATCCGGATGAGATTGTTGCTGAACAGCTTCCGCAGATAGGCCTGCACGCGCGCGATATCGAGCGGGGTCATGGGTTAGCGGTCTTCATCGGGCATCTCCGGTTGGCGTCCACGGGTGGCGCCCGTAGCCGGCGTCCGTAGCTGGCATCCTCTGGCGCGCGCGCATCCTTTGCCCGCGCCGCGCGTGCCTGTCCAGACCATATCGCGATCGGGCCCAAGGTCTCAGGCCGGAATGGCGACCCGCACGCCGGCCATCCGCAGCGCCAGGTCGGCCATGCGCGAGGCGGTTTCCTCAACCGTCAGGCGCCCGCCCGGCCGATACCACGTGTAGGCCCAGGATATCATGCCGCCGAGGGCGAGGGCGGCGAGAGAGTGGTCCTGGATCTCGAACTCTCCGGATGCGGCGCCTTCGATCAATAGGTCCGATAGCACGTGGTCGAATTGCCGGCGCAGAGCGTTGATCTCAGCCAGCGCCTCGGGCGACAGGTTCTTTTCCTCGCGGAAATAGATGGCGATGTTGGGCTGGCGCTGCAGCACGACCTTGGTAAAGTCGGTGATCGCGTGACGCAGGCGCTCGGTTGGCGTGCCCACCCGCGCCGCGGCGTTGGAGACAGCTTCCAGCGATAACTCGATGGTTGGCTTGCATAATGCGGCGAGCAGTTCGACCTTGCCGCGGAAATGCGTGTAAATGAACGGTTTGGTGACGCCGAGTTCGGCGGCGATGTCGTCCAGCGTGGTGCCCGTGAAGCCGCGCTCGTAGAAGAGCTTGACGGCTTCTTCGAGGATGCGCTCCCGCTTGTAGGCCAGAATTTCATCTCGCATGCTGCCATTCTATCGCCGAATGGGCTGGATTGCCAACGGGGTGGATTCAAACACTACCGGCGAGTAGCTTGGCGGGCGGGGAACGGAGGAACCGATGGCGGGATTGCTGGAAGGAAAATCGGCGCTGATCACTGGCGGAGGTGGCGGCATCGGGCGAGCGACTTCGCTGATTTTTGCCCGTGAAGGCGCGAGGCTGGCGGTGGCGGATGGGGTGAGCGAAGCGGCGGCCGAGACCGTGGCTCAGGTCAACAAAGCAGGCGGGCAGGCGATCGCTCTGTCGGGCGATGTCACGGATGGCGCCGCGGTGAAGGCGATGGTCGATGCGGTGGTCAGCGCATATGGGCGGATCGATTGTGCGTTCAACAATGCCGGGATTGCGGGATACCAGGTCGACGCGGCCGGCAAGAAGACGCATGAATGGGCCGATGAGTCGTTCGATCGGATGATCGGCGTGAACCTCAAAGGTGTCTGGCTGTGCATGAAGCATGAGATTGTGCAGATGCTGGCCCAGGGTGGTGGCCGCATCGTCAATACGGGGTCGATCGCCGGATTGATCGGATTGCCGACGTCCTCGGCTTATGTCGCGGCGAAGCATGGCGTGCTGGGTCTGACCAAGACGGCGGCGCTGGAATATGCCGAGTCCAATATCCGCGTGAACGCGGTGTGTCCCGGTTATATCGAGACAAAAATGACCGAGGACACGATGCGACGGCGCGGCGAGCAGCTGATGCAGATGGTGCCATTCCGCCGCATGGGTAAACCTGAGGAGATCGGCGAAATGGTACTGTTTCTGTGCAGCGACCGCGCCGCCTATATCAGTGGTGCATGTTACAACGTCGATGGCGGGTATATGGCGATATGAATCACGTCACACGCGATTTGCGGGCTCTGGTGGCAGACGAAGCGCTGCTGGATCTCGCGCTGGAGGGAGCGGATGTCGCGCCTCTGCTAATGGTGCTGGTGCATCTGACGGGTGAGGAACACTGGCTCGACGAGGTCGGGCCATACATTCACGGCCCGTGGAATTTTCAGGAATCGGTGCCGGCGGAGTTGCGACAGCGTCTGCGTGCGAGGATGAAGGCCGTGCTTCTGGACGTCACCGCGCGCGACGCGCCGTTGCCGTCGGAACCTCCGGCCGGTTTGCTGCGGAAGATGCTGTCGTCAGGTGTGGGCGGACAGGTTCCCGAGGAATACATCCCGATGATCCTCGAGGAGATGATGCTGGATGACACCGATCCGAAGACGGTGCATTGGCGGACCCGGCCAGACGACGATACGCTGAGCGCGTTCCGGGTGGTGATCGTCGGCGCTGGGGTTTCGGGGCTCAGCATGGCGATCAAGCTGCGCGAGGCCGAAATACCGTTCGTCATTTACGAGAAGAACCGGACGGTCGGCGGAACGTGGCTGGAGAATTCGTATCCGGGCTGCGGGGTCGATACGCCGAATCATTTTTACTCTCTGTCGTTCGAGCCAAATCACGATTGGCCCGATCACTTTTCGAAGCGCGACGAACTTTGGTCATATATGGAACGGCTGGCGGATAAATACGATCTTCGCCGGGATATTCGTTTCGAAACCGAGGTCACGGCGGCGCGATATGATGATGCAAGGGCAGTTTGGATCGTCACAACTAGGGATGCCTCCGGCCGGGAGGAAACCGGTGATGCCAATGCGGTGATCACGGCGGTCGGACAATTGAACCGGCCCTCGATCCCACCGATTCCTGGGATCGACGAGTTTCTGGGGCCTAAATTTCATACCTCGCGATGGGACCACTCGGTCGATCTTTCCTTCGCGAACGTGGCGATGATCGGCACGGGCGCGTCGGGGATGCAGGTCGGACCCTCGATCGCGCCGATCGTCGGGCACCTGACGATCTTTCAACGTTCGGCACATTGGGCGGTTTACAATGAGAACTATCACAGGTCGGTAAGCCCCGGAAAAACGGCGGCGCTGAAATTGATTCCATTTTACGCGAAATGGTATCGGTTCCAGTTGCTGTGGGCATCATCGGACGGGCTGCACGCGTCGTTGCACGTCGATCCGGACTGGAGCATGCCGGATCAGTCGCTGAACGAGACGAACCAGAAATTTCGCGACACGATCACGGAATATATAAGGGAGCAGGTGAACGGCGACGAGAACTTGATGAAGAAGGTGGTGCCGCCTTATCCGCCCTACGGCAAGCGGATGCTGCGGGACAATTACTGGTATAGGATGCTAACCCAGGATAATGTCGATTTAGTGACGGATCCGATCGAGCGGATCACCGCGGACGGTGTTTTGACGAAATCGGGGGAATTCTGGCCCACTGATGTTCTGGTGCTGGCGACCGGGTTCGAGGCGCAACGTATGCTGGCGCCGATGCAGATAGAGGGGCGCGGCGGGCAGACCATCCGCGATCTGTGGGGTGACGATAATCCCAGAGCCTATCTGGGGATTACCGTGCCCGCGTTTCCCAACCTGTTCATGATTTATGGGCCGGGGACAAATCTCGCCCACGGCGGCAGTGCGATCTACCACTCGGAATGTCAGGTGCGATACATCATGCAGTGTTTGCGGGAGTTGCTGGAAACCGGCGCTCGGGCGATGGAGGTGCGGCGGGATCCGCATGACCGGTTCAACGAACATCTGGATGCGACGCATGCGAAGATGGTGTGGGCGCATCGCGGGGTGGGGAATTGGTACAAGAACAAGCACGGACGGGTGGTGACGAACTCGCCGTTCCGGCTGGTGGATTATCGGGAGATGACGGAGAAGCTGGACCGGAACGATTATGTGATGGAGTGAGTGGTTCTTAAGCGGCGGCGACAGCGACGCCCAGGGCATGGGCGTTCGCGGTCAGGCCACGATCGAATGTGGCAATGGATACGCCCAGGCGCATTGAGATCGCGAGGTTGATCGCGTCCGGCGCTCGAAGATTGAGGTTCAGGCGCCGAAATAATCATGACGGCCCTCCGGATATCCGACGATGTGCGGCGCCCTCAGGTCCGGAAAGCGCCCATTCAGTCAGGTGATCATTTCACCGTCGGGGTGGTCCTGATCCACGCGGTAACGGCGCGTGCCGCGCCCATCATGCCACGTATATTCGACAAAACTACCGGCGCCCAGATGATCAGGGAATATGATGAGATTGCGATTGGTCGGGACCTTCGCCGAGACTGTCGCGAAACCTTCCAGCAAACGAACGTCGCGATGGATCGCTTCCCCAAGCATCTGCGTCGGCGCGGTCCCGACCGGTGCGACAACGTTCGTCGCACTGGAGCGAAGCCGATAGGCTGGCCAGTCACCTGTGAGTTCCTGCACGCTGATGTCGATCGCCGCTTGTGAGGCAACCTGTGAGAGGTCCACGATGGCTTGTAATTGGACGCTGACCGTCAGGACGGCCCAATTACCACGCGGCGCCGGTACTGGGCCGCCCGGAGTCGTGAGCGATCCGAACAAGGCCTGCGCCTCGAACATCGCGACCAGGTTGCTGTCCGATAAATAGAGGGTCGGGAACTGTGGGCTTGCCGTGTATGGATCGTAGAATCGCGAACTTGCCGCCGGTGTGTGCCGCGTGGCGATCGCACTCGTGAGCCAGGTTGTCCCGGCAACGCGATACCATGTCGCGGTCTCAGGTCGCGTGGACAGCAGCGCGACCTCTGCCAGGTTCATGTCTGACCGACGCGCCTGATCGTTCGTAGCAAATCCCAGACCGCTTGCTCGTTGGGGGTACCTATGAATTCTCGGGGGCTTTTTCCGCCGAGCATCGGATGGCTGGCATCAAGCCACACCTCGGGATTCTCGAAAATGGCCTCGGCCTCGAGTTCTATGGTGCTTTCGCCCGATAGCCGGTCAGCCGGATCCTGACGTGCGCCGCGCTGTTGAGAGCCCAGAGCTGGAACAGACGCACTGCTCATCGGCAAACTCCTGTTGTTCCGATTGGCCACGCGGCAAGATAATGTCTCGCGCTCACGCTGTCACTCATTCCGTTTGTTGACCCGTCCTCTCGCCCGCCTACACTCCCCGAACACCCTCCAGGAGAGTCCCATGCGCTTTGGCCTTATCATCCGCGGCCAGTATCCTCAGGGCGACGACATGCGCGTGCGCCTGAAGGAAGACCTCGATGCAGCGAAATTCGCCGAAGATCTCGGCTATGACCTGATCGGCAAGGGGTCGCATTACAGTTCGCATCCGTTTCAATATATCCAGCAAATCCCCTACCTCTGCCAGGTCGCGATGATCGCACCGAAGTTGCGCCTGTGTCCCGGGGTCGTGCTGTTACCGCTGCACAGTCCGCTGCACGTAGCCGAGGAACTCGCCTCGCTCGACGTGATGTGCGACGGCAAGCTGATCTTCGGCGCCGGCATCGGCTACCGTGAGGTCGAGTTCAAGGCGTTCGGATCGACCCAGAAACAGTCCGGCAAGCGGTTCGAGGAATGTCTGGAGGCCGTGAAGCGTCTCTGGTCGGAAGATTTCGTCTCCATGAAAGGCAGTTACTTCGAACTCGACAACGCCAATTGCACCGTGCTGCCGGTGCGAAAGCCGATGCCGCCGATCTGGATCGGGGCCAATGCCAATGTCGGGATCCGTCGCGCCGCGCGTGTGGCCGACACGTGGTTCATCAACCCGCACAATAAGATCGATACGATCGCGGAGCAGATGGAGGTCTACAAACGCGCTCTGGACGACGCCGGCAAACCGTTTCCCGACGAACTGCCGATGGCGCGCGAGGTGTTCGTCGCGCCGACCCGCGCGGAGGCGATCCGTCTCGCCCGCCCTTCGCTGGAAGTTAAGTACCAGGCTTACAAAGATTGGGGTCAGGACAAAGTCATGCCCTCCGGCGACGCGTTCAGCACGGATTTCGAGGAGCTGATGAACGACCGTTTTCTGTTTGGTTCGCCCGCCGAGGTGACCGAGCAAATACTGGTGCTAAAGCGGCGCTTCGGCGTCAACACGTTGCTGTTGGGCATCCATTGGGTCGGCATGCCCGCCAGCCTCGCGATGGACCAGATGCAACTGATCTCGGAACAGATTTTCCCCGCGGTGCGTTCGGCTGGCTAGCGGAAACGGCTTTACTCGAAACCTGGAATTCGGAGATTCGAAATGAAAATCGGTGCGGTCATGTTCTTCACCAGCGACTCCATGCAGCCCGCGCCGCTTGGCCGGGAACTGGAGGCGCGCGGGTTCGAGTCACTCTGGGTGCCCGAGCACACGCATATCCCGCTGACCCGCAAGACCCAGTATCCGGCGGGAGGGCCGTTGATCCGGCCTTACTACGACATCTACGACCCGTTTATCGCGCTAAACACCGCCGCGGCCGTGACCACGAACCTGAAGGTAGGTACTGGCGTTTGTTTGATCCCACAGCGGGATCCGATCGTGACGGCGAAAATGGTTTCCTCGCTCGACCGGGTCTCGAACGGGCGATTTTTGTTTGGTGTCGGCAACGGCTGGAATCAGGACGAAATTGAGAACCACGGCACCGACTTTAAAACCCGCCACAAACTGGGCCGCGAGCGGATCGAGGCGATGAAGACGATCTGGACCGAGGACGAACCGGAATATCACGGCGAACTGGTGAACATCGAGAAGATGAACCAATGGCCGAAGCCGGTGCAAAAGCCGCATCCGCCTATCATTGTCGGAGGAGCGTTCCCCTATGCCGCGCGGCGCGCGGTCAACTACGGCAACGGTTGGATCCCGCGCGCCGACAGGCTGGAGAAAGATGGTATCGGTGTGGTGATCGACAAATTCCGCGACATGGCGAAAGCGGCGGGCCGCGATTCAGCCGAACTCCCCATTACGATCTTCCGCGTGCCCGAGGATCTGATTCAGCTTCGCTTCTGCGAGGAAATCGGCATCGATCGCGTCGTATTTTCGTTGCCGGCTGAGAAGGAAGACCCGGTCATGCCCATTCTCGACCGTTGGTCTGCGATCAAGCAACAACTGGAGGGATGAGATCGCGCGCCGGATGCGGCTAGTATCCAGAATCGTTGAAGCGCGACACACCCCCGTGTCATGACCGGGTCGGGCCCGGCCATGACGGTGTAACGACCATGACTCGCGCTTTCGCGATTGTGAGTACTAGTCACGTGTCAGAGATGACCATGGACATTCCGACCATAACGACAGCCCGGCTGATCCTTCGGCAATTGGAGCTCGCCGACGCCGACGCAGTGCGGGAACTGATCCCGCGATGGAAGATCGTGCGGTTTCTGGCGAGCTATGTTCCGTGGCCCTTTCCGCCTGAAGGCGCGCTGACATTCATTCGCGATCAGGCGCTTCCCGCCATGCGACGGGGCAAGGTGTGGCATTGGTCTATTCGAGTCGGAAGCGCGACCGCCCGGTTCTTCGAGCGCCGAAGGCAGTGGCGAACGTGCGTTCTCGCCGTCTTTCGGAACGGAGCGGCATGCGGCTGATCGAGACAACGGAGCGGGAGTACCTGTCCGGCCGGCTGCCCGCGGAGGTCTGGGAGATCACGCGGGAGGAGTGGCGCGCCCGAGGGAGGCAATGATGTGTGCGGATATGAAAAAGGGCCGGCGCGAACGCCAGCCCTTTCCTTCGCCATCGACCCTGGTGCTTAGCCGGGGTTGGCCAGTGTGGTATAGTCACCGTTGAACGGGGCCACGCTACTCGCCCCATATGCCGGCATCGCGACATCGGATGAGCCCGATTGAACGGTGGTGCCCGAACTCTGGATGGTCGTCGGGTTCGACCACGTATCAGACCCTGTCACGGGTGTTTCGGTCTGCGCCATCGCCGAGCCGATGCCGACCGACAGCGCGGCAATACCCGCGAATAAAATGGTTTTCGTCTTATTCATTGTGAACTCCTTCTGTGGTAATCCTATGCGGGTAATATGCGATGCGCCGTCGAAGGTTCCATTTTCGGATAAGAGAGGTCCTGCCTGACGAGTTTGGCGCCGCCAACGTAACAGATCGTCCATCATTCGAAAGCAGCCGGGATTGCCGTAAGAACGACCTCAATAGTGACCAAATCGTGCAATTGGCTCCAAATGAAGGGCGCGCTGATTGCTAAATCTTCATCACCGGAATGTCCGCCTCCCGGCGCGCGAGAGGCCAGGTGAAGCGCGTAAATCAAGCCGGGCTGACGCACCACTCATGGCGGTCCGGGCCACGGCATATTGTGCGGTTCGGAACGCCGGCTCGTTTCGGGGCCATGAGAAGAAACGCAACTGAAACCACCTGCGGTGCAGAGCCGCTGTTCTCGTCCTGCGAGCGCCACTGTCCAAACCGCTTGCTCCGCCGCTGGGTCGATAGCCGATGGGATTACTGTGACAGAACCGTTAGCAGGCAAAGAATTGCCCCCGCAGTGGGGCATCATATCACGAATTCCGGATGCCGTGGTCTGCATGAACGACCTTGGCACAGCGTTTTGGAACTCCGCGGCGGAGCGGCTGTTCGGATACGCCGCGCACGAGATTGACGGTTTGCCGCTGGAGGACAGGTTCCCGGTCGGCGGATTGACGGAGGTGCCCGAAGGCGTCGTCGAGCGGATTGGCCGCCGACGCGATGGAACCGAACTAAATCTCGAGATTTCAGTCGCCCGATGGACCGAAGGCGGACGGTCGTGCCTGGTCGCGGTCATTCGCGACGTTTCCGCCCGACGGCGTGAGCAAAAGGAACGTCTTGAAAGCGAGCACCGGTTTCACCTGCTGGTCAAAGGGGTCAACGATTACGCCATCTTCATGCTCGACCCGAATGGCATCGTGACAGACTGGAACGCGGGCGCCGAGAAGATCAAAGGTTACTCCGCCGAAGAGATAGTCGGTCGCCATTTCAGCTGCTTTTACACCGAAGAGGATCGTTCCGCCGGAATTCCTGACCATGCTCTGGCGACCGCGAAAAAGGCAGGCAAGTACGAGGCTGAAGGGTCGTGCGTACGCAAGGATGGCAAGCGCTTTTGGGCCGAGGTCGTTATCGACGTCATCCATGACGACGATGGGAAGATGATTGGCTTCGCGAAAATAACCCACGATATCACTGAAAAACGTGAAGCGCAGCTTACGCTGACCAAAAGCGAGCGGAGGTTGAAGACATATGCTCAAATGGCCGCGGACTGGTTCTGGGAGCAGGATGCCGACCTTCGTTTCGTGATCGACTCCAAGATTCCACAGGTGAGCCGTCCCACCGACGTAGGCAAAAGGAGGTGGGACCTGGGAGATCCGGCGATGGATCCGCGTCGGTGGGATGAGCATAGGGCCGATCTCGCCGCCAGGAAGTCATTCCGGGATTTTCGTTGGGAAAGGATCGGTGTCGATGGCAAACGACGGCACATGAGCACGAGCGGCGATCCGATCTTTGACGAGGCCGGGACGTTTCTGGGTTATCACGGGACGGGCCGCGACAGGACGGCGGACGTCGAGGCAGCCGAGGAACTGCGCCTGTCCAAAGAGCGAGCTGAAATCGCGAACCGCGCCAAGTCCGAATTCCTCGCCAACATGAGCCATGAATTGCGGACCCCGCTGCATGCGGTCATCGGCTTCTCCGAACTCATTCATGGCCGGACGGGTGGCCCGATCGAGGACATTTACGTTGAGTGGGCCGGAGAAATTCTCAATGGCGGGCGGCATCTGCTGGATGTGATCAACGATGTTCTGGATCTGTCGAGGATCGAAGCCGGCCGGTACGATGTTTCGGACAGCCAGGTCGATCTCGCGATCGTTGTCCGAGCGTGTCGCGGCATGCTCAGGCCGCAAGCGGAAGCCAATCAGGTACGTATCGACTGCGAGGTGGTCGACGCGGTCGTTCTCGCGGACCGCCGGGCGATAAAGCAAATCGTCCTGAACCTGATGTCAAATGCCGTGAAGTTCACGCCGCCAGGCGGGATCGTTTCGGTCCGTATCGAGCAGGCCGCGAGCGGCGACATGGCCCTCGTGGTGGCGGACACCGGTGTCGGGATCGATAAGGCGGCGTTGGCTTCGCTTTGTGCGCCGTTCACACAGGCGGACGCGTCGATAAGCCGGAAGTATGGCGGTACGGGGCTAGGGCTGGCGATCAGTCGTAAGCTGGCGGTTCTGCATGGTGGCGCTCTGACGATCGAAAGTACCCTGGGTCGCGGCACCACGGTTCGGGTCGCCTTTCCAGCGGCGCGCGTCCTGACCAGCCCGCGGTCTGACATAAACTTACCGGACCTCACCACGGTGGCGCTCCGCATCGGGCAATGATCGTCGGACGCAAATTCGGCTTCTGCCCGCGTTGCAGGACTTTTATTTGAGGTCTGGTGCGGTTGGGGTGGTTAAACGACCGGAAGGAAGCAAGAGTTATAACACTGAGGACGCGGAGGACACACGGACTGTCACGGAGAGGCGATATATTGCCCGGCCTGTCCTCGCTGTGTGTCACTTGTCAGGCTCGCGGATGAACCTGGCCTACGACGGAGCCTGAATGATGTGATGCAACGAAAGCTCGATTTTACCACGAGGTCACGACGCACACGAAGTTGAAGGAATAAGTATTCATCTGTAACATTTCTTCGTGGTGAAATCATTCTTTCTCTCTGGCATCAAAACTCCCGATGTCCGAAGATATTTTTGGTATCATACGTATAATAAGAGGTGCGGCGCTTCGCGAGGAGTGACTCCGCGGGTTTGTCGCTGGGATCCCTGCCAGCACTGCGCGGCGATAGGTGGCCAGCCAGGACGTGATCGACGACTGTGCGGAACACTCAGTCACCCGGGCGGTCGGTATTAGAGGCGAACGCGCCAACGGAAGTTGCCAGCGGGCTCGCGGCTGTCGTCGGCGCAAGCGCGGAAAGTTAGTTTCACTTGCCATCCATGTTAGTTGAAGTTAGATTCCCTGACGCCAAGGGTCATCACCCCTGGGATCGAAGGGACCCGCCGGATGCTTGCTACCCGCCATAGAGACCACCTCGTCACCGCCACCCAGCCTGCGTCATGAACGTCATCCTGGCCGGGCCGAACAACAAAATAGCCATGGCCGCTCCGGGACGGCCAATGCTGGCGGCTCCTCTGCCCTCCACGGTTTCAAGCGGAGGCGATTTGTCCTCGATCGCCGGCCTCTCTGGCTGGTGGGACGCGAGCGAGCCAGCCGGCGTCCTCGATCCAACAGGAATGCCCCTGACCGCGTTTCGCGCATCGGCCAGCGGTGTCGCCGACAAATCCGGAGCCGGCGCCGCGCTGACTGTCTGGCATCAGGCGTCCAGCGGCACCACGCCCCCGATCGCGACCCCTCGCCTGAATGGGCTCCTGGGCGGCATCGGCCTGAACACAATTGTCCCGCCCAGTACCCCGCAATCCAACCAATCTTTACCCGTCATGGACCCGGATCAGGGCCTGATCAGCGCCGCGATGAACCCGGGGTCGGGCACCGCATGGACGCTTTTCCTGGTTTGGTCGCGGCCCAACTGGCGGCAAAGCAACACCGGTCCGAGCACTCTCCTAAGCATTGCCGGCACCGAGGTGCTGACCGCGGACAATACCGCCGGCACCAACCAGCTCGTGCTGTTTCCCGGTGCTCAACAGACCGTACTGACGAGCTCGATGGAGCGCCGGCATACCCACGCCGTGATCCTGCGCAACACCCCCGGCGTCGGCATCGATACCTGGCTGGACTCCGCGCAGGTCGCGACCGCCGCCCCCAACCCGCTGGCGCCGTCCCTCAGCGTGCCACTGCTGTTCCTGCACAACGGCACCGCCGATGGCGGGGCCGAGTGCTGGTTTCACGAGGCCGCGCTCTGGGAGAATGCGGTCGAGAGCACTGGCATCGCTGCCATCCAGGCCTACGCCACGAAGTGGACCCTGGGCGAGCGCAAAGGCATCCAAATACTCGTCACCGGTCAATCCAACTCCGGCAACGGCCTGAATGACGGGGCGTGGCATCTGCTCGCCCAGGGTGTGGCATGGCACTTGGGGGCGTTGGCGTTTGGGGTGGTCGGTTGTTACGGCAGTCCGCCGGCCGCGACCTGTATCCATGGCGAGGGCATCTATCCTGTCGCAGCGATGGATTTCCCTGGCTCGTTCCTGCTTGACCCCGACGACGGAAGCGATCCGTCCACCTGGGTGATCGGGACGGACGGGGAGGCCGTGCAAACCTGGCTGCAGTCCATCACCGCGCCGGAGGACGCCACCGATATCGCGGCCCTCCTTTGGCCGTGGTCGGAGAACGACTGCACGCGCCAATATAGCGAGAAATCAACCTACGAAGCCGCGGCACGGCGTTTTCTTTCGCTGGAGCGAGGCATGGTATCGCGCTCCGCGGCCAATCTGCCGCAGTGCTGGTGGTCGGCCATCCCGTTCGATTACGGCACCAACAGTCCGGGCACTCAAATGCAGCGGGAGGTGGTGGCTGACATGGTGGCCGACCCGACACAGAACGTGACGGTGGTTCTGCCGCAGACCTCCGACAGCCTGCCGCGCAGCATTGGCGGGCCGCCGCTGGTGTACGATCCGGCCACGGGGATCTGGAGCGGCGGCGACCCGCTGCATCGCGACATTCCGGACAATCAGCGCTTCGGCCGACTGGCGGCGCCTCTAATGGCGCGCGTTGTGTTGTCGGTCGCCGGTGGAGACACGATAGCGTCCATCCCGACGGGTATCCCCGCCTTGGGTGGTCCGGTAGTCACACATGTCTACCGTCAATCGGATACGAGTCTGGTCGTGACGGTGCGGCACGATTGCGGCACCGATCTGATTGTGCCCGCGACGCAAGCGGCGGTTGGCGCGGGATGGGCGGTGATGGACGGCGGCTCGGTGGCGTCGCCCGGCACCATCGTCACGGCGACCGCCTGCGAGCGGCTCAATTCC
>JBEKGV010000003.1:0-19919 GCA_050012615.1 Acetobacteraceae bacterium
CGAGGGGATCGACATGATCGCGTACGGACATTCGGACCTGAGCGCGCAGCTTGGGGTTCACCTCGACCTCGAGCACCCGACCTTCAAGGCGGCGGTGCGACGGATCGCGGCGGCATGCAACGCACATGGCAAGCTGGCTCGGGGATCGGCGGAGACGGAGGCGCAAATCGAGGAATACTGGCAGCTTGGGTGCAAGGTCCTGAACCTGCCGGGGAACGATGTGAGCACGTATCTCGACGGGATGAAGGCACGCGCGGGCCGTGCACATGCGCGGTTGAAGTCGATCGGAGTGCCGACACCCTGAGGGATGGCGCGGAAGACCGTCTCAAGCAAATCATCACCAAAGTCGATGAGCCAAGCCGAAGAAATTGCTTTGGCACGGAAGGTTGGCGTCACACGTTCGACCTCGAAGATCAACCCTGACCCCATGATCGATCATTTCGTTTCAGACGTGGAATTTTGCTGCTGCCTTCATTGAGATAAGTGAGGCTCACTCGCAGGCCCTTCACCAGTGACCTGAATCCCCGCCGTGAACCGATCGCGCTTTATCCCTTCGGAGCGCGCTGCCTTCCGAGCCACCAGTACGCTCCAGCCGTTATCAGACCGGCAACCGGATAAATCGTCGTCAGAGGATCAGCGGACCAATGCATGAAAAACGAAAAGAAGCTTTCCACCGGCGGCCCCGAATCAGGATCGCTGGATCCCCATGCCACAAAGGTTACCGGTACATGCATCGCCGCGCCCAACACAAGGCCGAGTAGGCAAACCGTGACACCTGTCATCACCCGCCATCTGGACAAGAGAAACAGGCTGGGCAAGAAAAGAAAGATGGTCGTGCTGTAGGAGATGACACAGCCTGGAACGAACAAGATCAGAAATCCCAATACCGGGCTGCTTCCGCCGAACAAGCTCGGCAAAGCCGCGCCAAGTAACACCGGCACCAGCAATGGCGCGAGTAGCAGCCCCTTCCAGGTGAATCGCATTTTTCCACGTCCCAACTATTCGACCAAGGTCGTGTACTCGGCCGCCTCTCGCGATATAACATTAGCCAGGCTTACCAACTCCTGACTTCCGCCATGTACGGCGTGGCGGAATGGTCCTGCCCATGGGGCGGTTTCACATGCCCTCTTCTGGTCCACCGGGCCCATCGGCCCGGTTGGCGTACCGGGTTAGGCGCCGCGCATCTATACGGTATGATCCCCTCATCAGGTGGAGGTCACATGCGCAAGTTCTTCGGGCCGACAGGATCCATTCACCGCCTCACCATCGAAAGTGAGGAGCTGAAGAAGAACATCCTCGGCGACGCCACGGCGCGCACCGTTGATGTCTACGTCCCGGCATCCCACGACGGTCGCGGTTTGCCCCTCCTCGTCGATCTGGTCGGTATAACCGGCAGCGGCCTGTCTCACACCAATTGGGCCGCATTCCAGGAGAATTTGCCGGAGCGCCTTGACCGGCTGATTGGCGAACAACTCATGCCGCCGGTTGTCGTCGCTTTTCCAGATTGCTTCACCCGCATCGGCGGCAACCAGTATGTCAATTCTGCCGCGACCGGTCCCTGGGAAGGCTTTCTGATCGACGAGATGCTGCCCTTCATAGAACGAAGATTCGGCTGCGGCGGCGATGGCCGGCGCGGCGTGTTCGGCAAGAGCTCTGGTGGCTATGGGGCCATCACGCACGCCTTGCGCCACCCGGACGTTTGGGCAGCCGCGGCATGCCATTCCGGCGACATGGCGTTTGAGATTTGCTACCTGCCCGATATGCCGGCCGCTCTGCGATCCCTGGCGGCCGTCGAGAATTCGATCGAGCGCTGGTGGCGTCAGTTGGAGGAAGCAAAGAAGCGGCCGGAAGGCGTTTTCACCACCATGAACGTGCTGGCGATGGCAGCCAGCTATGATCCGGATCCCTCGGAATTCCTCGGAATGAGGCTTCCGGTCACATTCGACACGTGTGAAGTAATCGAGGAAAGGTGGGCGAACTGGATGCGGCACGACCCGGTCGTCGCGGTTGAGACGATGGGTGATGGTTTACGAAACCTCAAGGCCCTCTATATCGACTGCGGAGAGAGGGATCAATTTAATCTGGTCTATGGCGCACGAAGACTGGTGCGACGGCTTACTCAACTTGGCATCGCGCACCGCTATGAAGAGTTCTCTGATAATCACAGCAATGTCGACTACCGCATGGATGGAAGTTTGCCATTCCTCGTCAATGCGCTCTCGGCCTGAAGGCAGGATATTGCAGTCAGACCGGGGGCGGACAAACGGGTTGGCACAGCGACGTCATCGGATTTTCAGCGAGCCATGGGACAACCGGACAGTGAAAACGCGTTACCGTGTTCGCTGTGCTGTGCGGCACATCGCGGACGCGCGCGCGCGCGTATCGTGGCGTCGGTAGAAACAGAAACCAATTTGAAACCTGGATTGCCTTTTGATTACTTCGTCGACAGGTAGCGATAACACCTGCGGCACGCCCCATTTAGCACATTCCGGGAAAGTCGTATCGTGAACGCAATGTAAATTCGACGCCATGGTGACTGTTTCAACGGACCTGGGGAACTGGAGATGGTGGGGGGGTTGTTCAAAGGGCGCAACAGCGAACCTGTACCGGATATTCCGGCTGGTCGCCTTCAACGCGTCCAGCGGTCATTCCGACGGCGCCTCAGCGACCAGGTGGAAGATGTCTTTCATCGGGCCTGCGTCGAAGATGACATTCAGACCGCGGAGGACCTCTACAAACTGCTCGAGTGTATGCAACACCGACGCCATCAGCTCTATGCTGTCGAAAGGCGGGTGAACAATGATGGCATCGTTAACGCTCGGCAAGCTCTTGAACGATGCCGGATTCGAAACCAACGCCACGTGCCGCCATCCGACCTGTGCCCGGGCCAGGTAATCCGAGGTGCGCACGACAACAACGACAGGGAAGCGCGAGCTGACGGTTCCGAGGCCACCGCCGGGCGCCATTGCCCATTTTATCGCTATCTGATGGATTGCGTGGGGTACGTCGCCTGCTCCGAGCAGTCCAATCGTCATGGGGCGCCTTACCGTGAAATGGGGCATTATACGTTCCCTGCCGATGAGACAATTCATCTACCTCGCCGGCCGATCGCGGGCACTTGACGACGGTCAGTAGACTGGCGTTCCAGCCGCAACCCATTGGGACGTGGCTGAACCAGTCTTTTGGCACGTTCGGTTAATTCGCGTTTTCGCCATCAAACGCCGTCTTTTGAGGGAGTTTCGCGTGGGGACCACGGTGGGAAAACCCCAAACTAACGGCTGGCTATCCAACTCGAACACGGGCCCAGAGGATTTCCATCAGCACCCCGGCCAGAGTGACATCCCGCGGTGGCGCCAGGGCGTAATGGCAGTGACGATGTCGCTATTGCCCATGATAGCCGAGGACAGCGGCTCGTTCAGCGGAACCACGCCGGACGATACGTACCGACACATCGCCACAAACTTCCCGACGCGGCTACAGGCGCAGAACTGGATCGTCGAGAGGCCCTGGGCGGACCATCCTGCTACGCTGTCTGGTACGAGCAACCGAAGGATATGATCGCTTCCCTGTCACGGAGCCGTGGCTCTACGGTACGACCGGCATAACTCTGTCAGCGATTAGCTTCCTAAGCCGGCACATCTGGGACGGAGGGACGATGACGTTGTCAGACTGCCGGCTCAGAGTAGTCACTATTGCCCCGGAGTGAGCGAATGTACTCCCGCGTTCTATTGCTGTCCGAAGGCTCGCGGTAAAGCAGAGTCGACGGCCCTGGCTGGTGACGATCCAGGTCTCGGGTTCGTCCAAGATGCCGACCAGCTCGTCGTCGGTCCGTGCGTTCGGGAGACTCATCGCCATCTCCTGTCGCGGTTGTGGAGACGCAGGGAGGAATTCTTTAGAGACTGTCGCCGATCGTCGAGAAGCTCTCTGACAAACTGTTCGCAGGGACACTAAATCCGGCCATGATCGTGGGGACGAGGACGCCAGCGGTCAAGCCATACTCCAGGGCAGTCACGGCTCGGCGATCAACCTTCCGCACCAGCCATGTCTCCGCGAACTCAACCATGGGAACTCCGGGGCCTAAACCACAATTATGCGATCGCCTGACCGAACTTGTCCGGCGCACGCGGCGTAAAATTCATCATGTCGAAAGTTGCTGGCTGGTTTCATTTGCGCCGGAAATGAACCTGACATGAAGATTTCTTCACCGTGTCATCTGTTTCCCGCATCTGACACCCAACAGATAAGCGGGTCCGTCCCCGCGGCAGGATGCGGATGCGTCGCGGCTTGTTCCTCCGGCCGTTGGCAATGGTTTGCTCCGCGCCGCTTATTGGGTGAGCGCCCGTTCGCGGCTTATCGAAGGCCCTGCCTCCGACCACCAGTCCTGCGACACGCTGCCAGAACAATGCCGGCACATCACGCCCATACAGACAACGGTATTGAGGCGTTTTGGTGACGATCCGCGCCATCGCCTGACCCTCAGATCAAGGAGGTCCTTGCATCATCAGACCTCAGCGATCTCAAAGAGAGCGCCAGGGCATCCTCGATGTCCACGCCGAGATAGCCGGCCATGGCGATATCAGACGCCAGTTCGGCCCCACAATCGGCTCGACGCGATGCGTGCCCCTTCGGTGGCCGCGGCCAGCTTCACCCAGACGATCTCCTCTGCCACGTATTCGCGGCCGGCGAACGTGCCAAAGCCACAATCCGTTCCGGCGATCACCCGCTCACGGTCGCCGACCACGGCCACCGCCTCCTCGAGCCGCCGGGCGACAAGTTCCGGGTGCTCGACAAAATTTGTCGTGGTATCGAGAACACCGGGCATCAGCAGCATATGCGCGGGCAGTGGATTGTCGCGCAAAGCATCGTATTCATGCTGATGCCGTGGATTGGCGAACTCGATCGAGAGTGCTCCGACATTGGCGCGGTACAGCTCCGGCAGGATGGCTGCCATCGCGATGTCGTAGATATGCGGCCCGTCATTGTTTCCCCAGCAGACATGGAGCCGGATCCGGTCGCGGGGAATGCCCTCGATGCCCAAATTGATCGCCGCGATATGCAGTTCGAGCTGAGCGAGGAACTCAACCTCTGTCAGACCGTCAAAAAACCGATGCCGCTCCATCGCAAGGTCCGGGCTGTCGATCTGCAGGATCAGGCCGGCGTCGTGGATGGCCCGATATTCGTTGGACAGCGCTTTCGCCAGGGCCATCAGGTAAGACTCATGACTGTCGTAATGCTGATTGAGCATTGTCGTCGCGACGATACCGGGTGACGGTGCGGTCATGAAACATTCACTGAATCGGCCGCCCATGCGCTTAAGCCTGGAGGCGTCTTCATTGATCGGCGCGCTGTCGACATACTGAACATCCGACACCGCGGCGGGCGCGTTCATCGCGCGCGCCATGTGTGGAAAACGCGCCGCGACCTGTCGGACATAGCTTGGGAATTCGAGCTGGTCCCGGGCTGGAGGACGTTTGGACGCGCCGCCGAAGCCGCACAGGCACCGCGGAACGTACGTTTGAAATCCAACGCGCGACTGTTCCCCATCGTTGCCGACGTCGACACCGGCTTTGACCTGTTTGTCGATCACGTCCGCGGTTGCCATTTCGACCTGACGGGCCAGCTCCGCGGTGTCGATCGCCTCGCCGGCTTCCTGGCGGATCAGCAGGCCGGTCAATATTTCGGTGCGTGGCAGACTGCCGACATGACTGACCAGGATGCGGTCGGTGCTCATCAACATGGGCGTTTTCCTGCTTCGTTGGACGGAGGAACATCATGCGCAGGCCATCGCGCACGAGCAAATGGCGAGCCGCGTGATCTCCGCTGCCCCGTGGGGTCGAAACGGAAGCATCGTGAGTGACAATTAGTTGACGAGACTGACAACCCCCGTCGAGAAATCGTAATATCCTCCAACCACCAGCAGCTTCTTTTCCTCGACAGCTTTGCTGAGGATCGGCGTCGCGGTTTTCAGTCGTTCCACATTCAACCGCACATTCGCCTTCACGGCATTGGTCAGAAGGTCACCCGGCTGTCCCCTCGCGACCTTTACCGCGGGCGCGAGCGCGGCCACCAGTGACGGCAAATGCCCTGGCAGCGTGGTGTTGGTGTCGATTGACTTGATCGTCGAGCTGACCGCTCCGCAGGCGGAATGGCCAAGTACCATCAGGAGCGGAACGTTCAGGACCGCCACGCCATACTCGAATGTCGCCAGATTATCGTCATTCACGAAGTTTCCGGCGACGCGGGCCACGAAGAGGTCGCCACGAAAACTGTCGAACGCGAATTCGGTAGCAACCCTGGAATCGGCGCAGCTGAGGATACTCGCATAGGGATTCTGACCGGTCGCCAATGCGGCCCGTTCGGTCTGAAAATCGTGGCGCCGTGTCAGGCCCTGCGCATAGCGCCGATTGCCTTGCATTAGTTCGTTAAATGCGGCGTCCGGCGAAAGCACGTTCCCTGGCTTCGGTGGCGCGGTGGTTTCCGCCGCGAGCGTTGGCTTGCTAAACGGCGCCAGTGACAGGCCGGCCGCTGCGAGGCCCAGGAAACGTCGCCGCCGTGGCCTGGTAATCGGCCAGGCGTGAGTATTGCCACAGTTTTGGCAGACCATGGTCGAGTTCCCCCTTCGAATTCTGAATCACCGCAATCTCGGCCACATTCGGTATCGAAGCAAACCAACCCTAACGCGAGGCCGGACATGGACGGAACCTTCTGGTGTCATCTCTATATCGCGTGCCCAGGATTGTGCGACAGTGGCACGATTGGCACGTCTCGCTGCCGGTCGTTCTCCGTCCCGCCGCGCCGCCTGGGTTCGACAGTCGGGCGTCGAACCATTCTTTCTGATGTTGGCGAATTCCGATGCTGGCGAACGCCCATCCGGCGGAACGTTCACGTGGCGCGCCGCGGCTAATCGGCGGGCCGCTGCAAAGCGTACGACCGTTCGGCTGATTCCGGCGGCGGCGACACTTCCTGATCGCCCTTCCGCCACTCAGCTAACCATCTGGGAACCGCTTCCGCCGGCATCGACGGAGCGATCAAGTAGCCTTGCAGCGAGCTGACGTTCATTTGTTCCAGCAACCGAGCCGTCTCCTCGGTTTCGACTCCTTCGGCGACCGTTTCCATGTCCATATTGGCGGCGAGGTCCACGATCGATTTCACGATTGCCCGGGAATCGCCCGATGTCGTCAAATCGGCAACGAACGACTGATCAATCTTGATTTCCGAAAACGGCAATTGACGCAACGCCTTCAGCGACGAGTACCCAGTCCCGAAATCATCGATGGCAAGCTGCATGCCCTTGAGGCGCACCCTTGTCAGAATATCCATCATCCGAGCTGCGTCGACCGAAGCCGCGGTTTCGGTGATCTCAAGGCAAAGTTGCGAGGCGGGCATCCCGCCGTCTGCCAGCCACCGCGCCACGCGATCGGGAAACGTGAGGTCGTGCAGATTCAAAGCCGAGACATTCACCGCGATCGGCGTGTGAACGCCTTTGTCAAACAGCACTCGCCAGGCTTCCACCGCCGCGCAAATGACCCAGTCGGTCAATGCATCGATAACCTCCTTCTCGACCTCGGCGACGGGCAGGAAATCGGCCGGCGGGATGCGGCCCAGTACCGGATGATTCCAGCGCACCAACGCTTCCAACTTTTTCAGTGTTCTGGGGCGGCGTGACACGATCGGCTGGAACTCCAGCGTCAGCTCGTCATTTCGTATAGCCACCAAAAGGGTTTCGGCGGACACCGGGCGTGGGACCGATCGCAGCCGCTTCAGGATTTCTTCCAGCTCCGTGATCCGGATGGGCTTCGTCAGTGTCGCCACGATATTGAGATCGAGATTGCGAGCCACGGTCGACGCCGCGTCAAGCACCCGGGGATCGAAACCGCTCATGACAATGATAGAGCCGGTATATTTCCGCGCCGCCAGAAACCGCAGCTGCTCCACGCCGTCCGTCCCGCCAAGTTGCAGATCGAGCACGATGATCCGCGGCGGCGCCGCCGTCAGGCTACGCTCGAACGCGGCTGCATCCGTCACCGCCTCGGCTGTCAGACCGGCCATGACCGCGACACGGACGACGAGGCGTCCAATCGCTGCTTCGTCATCGAAAACGAGTAAGTGCATCGTCACGCCTCGCCCTGATCGCGGCCATTGACCATTTTTTGACACCAGGTTGAAGCCTCTGCCCGGTACGCTCCGTCGTCGCCCTCTGAACGTGTGCGATTGCGTTTGGATATTTGCCGCTATCCAGCCGCCGTTATGGCCGGTTATTTGTATCATATGCGCTTCGAAATCGCCGCTTCGCATCCTCCGACTGATCGCCGAAGAGTGCCTGGACCGATGCACTGAGCCATTCAGCCAGCCGCCACGGTCCGCATATGACCAACATCCCGAGGCGTGATATCGTCGCGGTCGTGCCGGGGATAAATGCCCCGAGAACGGCTCTGGCACTGAACAATCAGGAGGCGCACGTGCTCTGCAGCACCGATCGCATTCTCACCACACACGCCGGTTCCCTGCCGCGTCCATCTGATCTCCGGGACATGGTCCTCGCCAAGGCGAACGGCGCACCCTACGACCCGGCGACATTCGACCAGCGGTTGAAATCTTCCGTCGCGGAGATCGTTCGCCGCCAGGTCGATTGCGGCATCGACTGTGTGAATGACGGTGAACTCTCCAAAACCAACTTCACGGATTATGTGCGCTGGCGAATCGCCGGCTATGAAACCCGGCCCTCTGACGGCGCGCGGCGGCTTAGCATCACAGCCCGGGACGAAGCGAAATTCGCGGGTTATTTCGAGACCAATCCGCGCATGCGGTCGATTGGTCCGCCGACCATGCCGGTTTGCGTTGAGGCCCTTCGTTATGTCGGTCAGGCCGACCTCGCCAAAGATCTCGACAACTTCAAGGCGGCGCTCGCGGGGGTCAGCGTGGCCGGGGCCTTCTTACCCGCCAACACACCGGGCACGATCGAGCATTGGATGCTAAACGAACACTACAAGAGCGACGAGGAGTTCGTGTACGCCATCGCCGACGTGATGCACGAGGAATACAAAGCGATCGTCGATGCCGGCTTCCTGTTGCAGATCGACGATCCGGACCTTCCCGACGGCTGGAACTGCCTGCCCGGCATCACCGTCCCTGACTACCGTGAATATGCCGCGATCCGAGTGGACGCGCTTAACCACGCTCTGCGAGGCATTCCTCGGGAAAAAATCCGCTTGCATGTTTGCTGGGGTAGCCATCACGGACCGCATCACGACGACATCCCGCTGAAGGACATCATCGACCTGATCTTTCGTGTCAACGCCGGAAGCTTCTCCATCGAAGCATCGAACCCATGCCATGAGCATGAATGGAGGGTATTCGAGGAAGTGAAATTGCCGGAGGGCGCCACCCTGATCCCGGGCGTCATCGGCCACTGCACCGATTTCATCGAGCATCCCGACCTGGTGGCGGAACGACTGGTTCGCTATGCCCGTTTGGTGGGCCGTGAGAACGTTCTGGCCGGCACCGATTGTGGTCTCGGCACCCGTGTTGGCCATCCCTCGATCTGCTGGGCGAAGTTCGAGGCAATGGCCGAAGGAGCACGGCGTGCGACGAAGATTCTCTGGGCGCGGACCTGACCGTTAGCCTACGGTTTCGATAGGACACGGCGACCGTCCTGCTACGGGTGGACCGCCGCCACGGACCAGACCGGGAACCTCGCGACGCGGAGACCCGGATGACGGCCTCATCGGTGCCGCATCGCCTTCATAGGCACTTTCGTGCTATCTGAATCGAGCCCAATCAGTGAGGAAGCCATGATCCATCATCTTTCGATCGCCGCCCGAGACCCGAAGCAAGCCGCCGGCGTGCTTGCGGAGATCATGGGAGGAACAGCTGTCCCGTTTCCGCCCAACCCTGGAAGCTTTTTCGCGTTACAGCTTGATGACCACGGGTCTGGGGTAGAGGTCTATCCGGCGGGCACCGAACTTCAACCGGGCGGAACCGTTGGCGGCACCTTCGTGAAGAAGGACGCGCGTGGTTACGGTTCGACGCATTTCGCGCTCAGCGTCGCGACCGATGCCGGTAAGGTTCAAGCGATCGCTCAGCGTGCGGGATGGCAGTGCTACGACTGCAACCGCGGTCCGTTCCACGTCATCGAAGTCTGGGTCGAAAACGAAACAATGGTCGAGGTTCTCCCGCCTGAGTACGCGCGGGAATATCTTGACTTCACTCGCCCCGATAAGGTCCAGGCGGCCATGGCGGCGGGACGCGCCGCGACGGCCCGCCAGGGCTAAGGACCAGATCGACCGATACCAGGCGGCCTGGGACGAGTGACGAAAAGAGATGTCCGGCTACGCCCGACCGGGGGCGTGGGCGGTGCTGATGACGCATATGCAAACGGGAAAAAGCCGTGCTGAAGCATGAACTCGATGCCGTGCGCCCATCCGGACCGGTCGATCTGGTTCCGATTCCGGCGGGCGGCGAAGTGTGGCCCACACAGGATCTCATTACGACGGCGGAGACCATCGGGGCGATCGCCGCTGGGGTCGCGTTATTCGAAGCAGCGCTGATCCCTGGCGTGGTGATCGGCGGTGCGGTCGTGCTGGCACCCAATTACCTGCCGGCGCTGCGCCGGCGGTTGCGGCCGCTGGTCAATGCGACTGCCAATTGGCGGCTCACTACCGCGGCTCCCATGCGGAAGACGTCGCCTGCCGGGTTCGCGTTTAAGCGAGCGCTGGCCAAGACCATCACTTTTCGGATCATCGTCACAAGTCTGGACTTCACCTCGAACTACATAGTGATTGGCGAAGCCGCGACGGCGGCAGGGCTGTCGGCCTTCGCTCTTGTCGTCGGACCGTTGTTTTACTTGATCCACGAAGCGGCATGGAACTCTCTCGGCACCTCCGTCAGTCGCGAACCCGGCCGGTGGGGACCGGCTGTCGACCTTCCGGTTCCCCTGCCTCCCTGGCCGGGCGCGAAGGCGAAGCGGGCCGGACGAAGACGGTTGACGATCAATCGAGCGTTGGCGAAGACCATCACTTTTCGAACCGTCGCCACCACGATGGACTTCACCGCGAATTATGTGGTGGTCGGCGAACTTGGCACGGCCGTGGTGCTGTCGGCCTTTGGTTTCGTGGTCGGTCCGTTCGTTTATCTCGGCCACGAGATGGTCTGGGATTATTACGGCCCACCTGCCCATGACCACAAATAAAATGGATGCCTACGATTATATCATTGTCGGTGCCGGATCGGCCGGGTGCGTGCTGGCCAATCGACTGACCGAGGACGCTGACGTCAGAGTTCTGCTACTCGAAGCCGGCGGTAGCGACAGCCATCCGTATATCCAGATCCCGTTTGGCCTCGGCAAGCTTTGGCAACAGCGATTGTTTGACTGGGGTTACGATACCGAACCGGATCCGAATCTGGATCGCCGCCGCGTGCCGGTGCGGCGTGGCAAGGTATTGGGCGGCAGTTCCTCGGTCAACGTCATGCTCTACACCCGAGGCCATCGCGGCGATTTCGACCGTTGGGCGAGCGAGGGGGCCGCCGGTTGGTCCTATGCCGACGCGCTGCCCTACTTCAAACGCAGCGAAACCTGGGAGGGCGGTGAAGACCCGTGGCGCGGCGGCAGCGGTCCACTGGGCACGCAACCCGCACGAACGGTTGACCCGATCCACGACGCCTGGCGCGAGGCGGCGCGACTCGCGGGATGGCCCGAGACCAACGACAGCAACGGCGCGGCAAGCGCCGGCCTCGGCTGGGCACAATTCACCATTCGAGCGGGTCGCCGCGCCTCCGCGTCCAACGCCTATTTGAAACCGGTCATGCAACGACCAAACCTCGTGGTCCGCACGGGGATCCTGGTCACACGAGTCGCGATCAATGGAGGCCGGGCGGCGGGTGTCCACTTCCTCGACGGCGGCCTGGAACGTTACGTCGAGGCAACACGCGAAGTCATTCTTTGTGGCGGCGTGTTCAACTCCCCACAACTTCTGATGCTGTCCGGGATCGGACCCGCCGACCATCTGCGGGGCTTTGGGATAAAACCGCTGGCCGATCTGCCTGTCGGGCACAACCTGCGGGACCACCTCGCCGTGGCGTTACGTTGGACTCGCAATGAACAAAGTCCCTTCCATCGCCAGATGCGCCTCGACCGCGTCGCGCTCGCCATGGCGCGGGCCTGGTTGCTGCGCGACGGTCCGGCCACCATCCTGCCGCTCGGACTGGTCGCCTTCCTGAAATCCGAGCCCGAGTTGGAGGCGCCGGATCTTGAATTCATGATTGGGGCGCCGCCGTTCGAGGCCAAACCGTGGCTGCCGGGCTTGACGCCACCATGCCCTGACTTCGTTGGAATCCGGCCCGTGCTGCTGCACCCGCGGAGTCAGGGAAACGTTACCCTCCGCTCCGCCGACCCCAGACTTCCCGTTCGAATAACCAGCAACTTCCTCTCGGCGCCGGAGGACATCGCGACGCTTCGGCGGGGCTTTCATATGGCGCGTGACCTCGCGCTGGCGCCTCCCCTGGACCGATACCGCGGAGAGTACGTCGCACCTGGGCCTGAAGTCAGGACGGATGCGGAGATCGATGCGTGGATCCGCGCCACCGCTATCACCGTGAATCACCCACTCGGAACCTGCGCGATGGGCCATGGCACCGACGCGGTGCTGCAACCCGACCTCAAAGTACGAGGCGTCGATGGGCTGCGAGTGGTCGACGCGTCGGCCCTGCCCGACATGCCCTCGGCTCACATCAATGCGATCGTCATGATGCTGGCCGAGCGTGCGTCAGATTTGATCCGCGGCCGCCCGACATTGGCACCGGCGAATGTCTGAGGACCGGTAGCCCGTCGACACTCTCGTTCTGGTGGTCAAGTATGGCGCCACGCCCACTGAGGACGATGCGCAATGGCAACTATCCACCGCGACACGTTGAGGCTCGCGATCCCGGATCTGATCTCGAATTCCTATTTCCCCGCCCTGGCGGCCGCGGAACTGGGATTTTTCGAGTGCGAAGGGATCGCGGTCTCGGCCGAGTTGATCTTCCCGGTCGATCGCGCGTACGAGGCATTGCGTGACGGTGAAATCGATTTCGTCGGTGGCGCCGCGCATGGCGCGCTCGCCGCTTTTCCTGCCTGGCGCGGCGTCAAATTGCTCGGCGCGCTGGCACAAGGGATGTACTGGTTCCTGGTGATGCGGACGGACCTTGGCATCACGCGCGGTGATATCTCTGCGCTTCGCGGGCGGCGTATTGGCGCGGCGCCGTGGGTTGAGATGGGACTGCGGCGATTGCTGGCTGCATCGGGTTTTGACCTGGTGCGCGATCATATCGAGATCGCACCGGTGCCGGGGGCGACGGGCTCGACCATCAATTTCGGACTGACCGCGGCAGACGCGTTGGCCGCGGGCAAGATCGACGGGTTCTGGGCTAACGGAATGGCGACTGAACTGGCGGTGACCTCTGGGACGGGCACTATCGTCCTCGATGTTCGCCGCGGCGACGGGCCACCAGGCTGTTTCGACTACACAATGCCGGTACTGGCGACGACCGACCGACTGATCGAACAGTCGCCTGAAACAGCGGCGGCCGCGGTGCGCGCGCTGGTCGCGACCCAGAATGCCTTACGGCAAGATGTTGCGATCGCCACCGAGGTGGGTCGAAAGCGCTTTCCGCCGCGTGAGACCGGGCTGATCGCCGAAATCGTGCGCCGTGATCTACCGTTTTACGATGCGTCGATCAGCGAGGCTTCGATCGCGGCGATCAATCAATTCGCACGGGATTTGGGCGTGCTTACGGGTGACGTGGCGTATGATCAGGTCGTGGCGACGCAGTTCAGTCACCTTTGGGTGACTGGGAGTCGGTGAAGCGAGACCGTCGGGTTCAGTCCTTGTAAGACGGATCCAGCCGATCGGCGAGGCGTAGACAGGCCGCCCAGTCCTTGCCGCCTCGCAGGCCGCCACGGGCGATCTGGCTGTGGGCGTATTCGCACGCCTCCTTGCTCGGGAGTGTGTAATTGCCTTCACCCGCCGAGAGTGCCGCGATCTGGCCCTGACACGCCATTTCGAGGAAGTGATGCGTGACCACGCATTCCGCGACACTTTCGCCGCATACCAGAACACCGTGATTACGCAACATCATGACTGAGCCGCCCTTGAGGTCGCGCACCAGTTTTGGCGTCATGTCGTGATCGAACTCCAGGCCTTCGAATTCGTGATATGTCATTTGTCCATAGAATCCGAGCGCGTGCTGGTTGATCGGCAGCAGCCCGAATTTATGCGCGGCCACGCCCATGCCGGCCACGGTATGAGTATGCAACGTCGCGTTCAGGTCGGGACGATGTTTCAGCAACCCGGCATGGATGATCAGGGCGCCGCCCTTGATCGTCGCGACGTCGGTATCCGTCACCACGTTGCCGTCAAAATCGACCTTCAACAGCGAGGAAGCCGTCACCTCGGCAAACATCCAGTCGGTGCGCTTGATCAGCATATGATCGGGTTCACCCGGCACACGAAGACCAAAATGATTGTAGGTCATGTCGTTGACGCCATAATACGCCAGAACGCGGTGCCCGGCGGCGAGCTCGACACGCGCTTTCCATTCCTCGGCACTGACCTGTTCGCGAACGGGTTTGGTCCTGGATACGAGTTGAATGGCCATGATCCTGCTTTCCCTGACAGCGGTGGGTAAATGAAGTGAAGCCCGATCGGCGCCCGGTGTCTATCCGCCCAGTCGAGGGCGGATGATGCGGTTGAACGCCTGAAGCTCGGCTTCGGGCATGTTGTAGCCGCCCCCGAGGTCGTGGGCCGGGAACAAAAAAACATCCTCGACGCCAGCCTCGTCGCGTGCACGTATCAGTTGGTCGGCGCAACGTTCCGGTGACCCGAACAGGCCAAACGCATCGGCGATCTGGTGCGCGCGGTCCTCGGGGATGGAAACGGGATCGTGAGTTTCCTCAATGTCGAAGCCAGACTCTTTCAGCCAGTGGAGATTCGCGACACTCGGATAGGCGAGGAATGGCTGTCCCGGGGCAAACCAACTGCGAACCCACCGTGCCCCCACTTCGGTATCCGGTCCGAGACCAAGTGTGACCACGAACACCACCGGGAAACCGGCGAGGGAACGGCCGGCTCGTCTGGCGCCTACCTCGAGGTGGCGGAACGCAGCGCGGATGCCCGCGGGGTGGAGGCCGACCATAAGAAAGGCACCGTCGGCCACCTCGCCCGCGAGTTCGATCATGCGGGGACCGGCCGCGAGCAAGTAGACCGGTGTCGGCGGCACGCTTCGGTTCCTGAGCCGCGTCGCCGTTGGACCAAACCCAACCTCTTCCCCGGCGAGAAGCTGGCGCAGATCGCGGATCGCTTCACGCATGAAACGCAATGGCGCGCGCGGTGCACCGATACTTCGCGTTGAAATGAACCCGGGGGCCACGGTGAGGATCACCCGCCCCGGAGCGATTTCCTCCAGGCTGTGAGAAAGCGAGGCGAGAACCAGCGGATGCCGAACCATCGGGCTCGACGTCGCCGGGAACAATCTTAGCCGCTGCGTAGACTGGGCTGCCAACGCCAACGCCACGTAAGCATCCCGGCCACTGGAAGGGTGATCGTGGATGCCAACACCATCGAATCCGGCGTCCTCGCACCGGGCGATGAACGACGCGAGGTCGGGCAAGGGCCGGCCAACCGGAACGCGAATGGAGATGCGGAGCCTGGGCATCTGAATAGCTCCTTCCTGGAACGCTTCATGCTGCCCTCCCGCGACAACGACGGCCAGTCCCGCATGGTTGTCGCCACGCGTGCAACGGGTCATCTTCTCGATCGCCAGCCCAGTGGCGCTTACCAGGAGATGACGATGGGCGAGACATCTGTGAAGCACCGCGGGGTCGGCGCGTCGGTGTTGCGCAAGGAGGACGATCGCCACCTGCGCGGCCGCGGACAATTCGTCGCGGACATCTCGTTGCGCGGAACCCAGGAGGTTGTGTTTCTCCGCAGTCCTCACGCCCATGCCATCATCCGCTCGATCACCGTCCCGCCTGCCGCGCGCGGCAAAGTATTCATCGCCTCCGACCTGCCGCGGATCAAACCAATTCGCGTAGTGACACAAGCGGCCGGAGCCCGTTCGCCGCCCTGGCCGCCACTCGCGACCGACAAAGTGCGCTATGTCGGCGAGGCGGTCGCCGCCTGCGTGGCGCCGACACGCGCCGAGGCCGAGGACCTCGCCGCTTCCGTCACCGTCGACTACCTGTCACTTGGAGCGGTCGTGAACGCACGAGACGCACGAGACGCACGCGATGGCGGTCCACACCTCGTGCACGAATACTTCGGCGACAATTTGTTCCAGGAACGGACCATCGCCGGCGGCGACATCGAGGCCGCGGCACAAGCCGCCGAGGTCACCGTCAGCCGGGAATACCGCATGAACCGGCAGTCGGGTGCACCGATGGAATGCCGCGGGGTCCTGGCCTATCGGGACCATCGGCTCGATGAAGTCGTGATTTATGCCTCGACCCAGACACCGCACACCATGCGTGTCGCACTCGGCGAACTTCTCGGGATAGAGGAGCGCTGCATCAGGGTCGTCGCGCCCGATGTCGGCGGAGGGTTTGGACCCAAGGCCCGGCTCTATCCGGAGGAGATCATCCTGGCCGCGCTCGCGCTGGAGCTCGACCACCCGGTACGTTGGATTGAAGATCGGAACGAACATCTGCTGACCTGCGCTCACACCCGCGAGCATTTTTACAAAGTCACGGCTTACGCCGACCGGCTGGGCCGCATTCTCGGCATCGATTGCGATATCACCGTCGATGCGGGTGCTTACGGTTTGTGGCCGCAAGGCCCGTATCAGGAAGCCAACATGGCGGCGCGCTGCCTGCCCGGTCCCTACACGATCCCGCACTTCCGGGCCCACACAAGCACGGTCGCGACCAACAAGACGCCGATCGGTCCGTATCGAGGTGTCGGACGCCCAGGAGCTTGCTTCGCGATGGAAAGGACGATCGATGAGGTCGCGCGAGCGGTTGGCCGCGATCCTGTCGCCGTGCGCATCGAGAACATGATCCAACCTGGACAAATGCCATACACGTCGGTAACGGGCATGCTCTACGATAACGGCGATTACGCAGGCAGCGTGCGGCTCTGCGCTGACCTGCTGAACCTCGACGCGATCCGCGAACGTCAGCGACTGGGCGAGCCGGACGGGCGGCTCATCGGCATCGGCTTCGCCAGCTTCACCGAGCAAACCGCCCATGGCGCCGCCGAGTTCGCCTCGCGCGGCGCCTCGATTATCCCCGGTTTCGAAAGCTGCACCGCGCGCATTCTGACGGATGGCAGCGTCGTGCTGATGGTGGGCATCCAGTCGCACGGCCAGGGGCTGGAGACAGCGCTCTCACAAATCGCCAGCGAGGAACTCAGCATCGACCCTTCGCACATCTCGGTCCGGCACGGCGATACTGAGAGTACCGCGTTCGGTTTCGGCACTTTCGCCTCACGCAGCATGGTGATGTCGGGAGGAGCCGTGGCCCGTGCCAGCCGGATCCTGCGCGATAAGCTGTGCCGGATCGGTGCACATCTGCTGCAATGCGATATCGCCGAGGCGCGGTGCGAAGGCGGAGCGGTACATGGTCCAAAAGGCTCCGTCACGGTCGCGGAGATCTCCGCCATCGCGCATCTGCGGATGCACGAATTGCCGCCCGACGTCGAGCCACTACTCGATGCGACCACGACTTACGAGCCGGGGATCAGCACCGGCGTTTACTCCTACGCGACGCATGGTGCGGTCGTCGCGGTGGATCCGGAGACGGGGGCGATCGAATTGCTCGATTTCGCCGTCGCGGAGGATTGCGGCACGATGGTCAATCCAATGCTTGTCGAGGGTCAGATCCGCGGCGGCGTCGTGCAAGGGATCGGCACCGCGCTCCATGAGGAAATCCCCTATGATGCACAGGGCCAACCGCTCGCCGCGACGTTCCTGGATTACCACATGCCCGGCGCCCATGAGTTGCCGTCGATCCGGATCGGGCACCTGCACACTCCGGCGACGGCGACCGAATACGGCATGAAAGGGATGGGCGAGGGCGGTGCCGTTGCGCCGCCCGCGGCGATCGCCAATGCGGTGCGCGACGCTCTGGCCGGATTGGGGGCGGAGTTGAACGAAACGCCGCTGACGTCACAACGCGTTCTCGCGGCAATCGAAAAGACGCGGACGTAGCATCGAGACCTTCGCGATGGCTGTCTATTTCACCAGCGACAATCACTTTGGCCATGCCGGGGCTCGCAACCTGTATCGCCGCCCGTTCGCGTCGGTTGAGGAGATGGATCGGCGGATGATCGATCGCTGGAATTCAGTGGTCACACCCGAGGATGAGGTTTGGCATCTGGGCGACTTCGCCGTTCGCCAATCCGCGGAACGCGTGGCTTCACTGCTGCGGATGCTGCATGGCCGGAAGCATCTGATCGCCGGCAACAACGACAACGCCGCGGTCACGAGCTGTGCCGGATGGGAGAGCGTTCAGCCCTACGCGGAACTGACCGTCGATGAAACGAAGCTGGTGCTCTGCCACTACCCGTTTCGTACGTGGCGGGACATGGGTCGGGGTGCGCTCAACCTGCATGGCCATAGTCATGGCAGGTTGAAGCCATTGCCGCGCCAGTTCGACGTCGGTGTGGATGTGTGGGATTTCCAGCCCGCGGGGCTAACGGAAATTGTCGGACGGACAAAGCGTCGCTCTGTCTGAATGGATCGGGATTGCGCCCCCGTTAACCGCGTCATGGCCCGGCTCGTCCGGGCCACCTGTTCCAGCGCAGTGGCGCGATAGGTCCCCCGGACAATTCCCCGATCAGGTCGGGGGAGGGGGATGACGTGTTGAGTGCCCGTACCGAGGGGTATATCCATTCGCCGGGTATCAGTTGAAGAAGCGCGCGGGGCGGAAATCGGCCAGCTCGGCTCTCTGCTGGCCACGTGCGACCTCGTCGGCCACCGCCGCGCCCAGGAAAGGCGACATCGTCACCCCGCTATGAGTCACCGCGAGGTAGTAGCCGGAAATCCGGGGCACCGGTCCTATGGCGGACAGATGATCGCCCGGGATCGGCCGGATCGCGATGCGGACTGCCTCAGGCTCCACGTCGCCGATCGAGGGCAATAACTGGCGTGCCCGTTGCACCATATCGCGTGCCTCCGGCATGGACGGGCTGAGAGGGCTGTCAATCCGCATGGTCGCATCAGTCGGGTTCCAATGCAGCATCAGGCGGCCGGCGCCATCCGGCCGTGCGTCGATCACGGTGGTGCGAACCACGCGACCGAGGCTGGCGGCAACCGGCGGCGTAAACACGAGAAAGCCCACAGTGGGCGCGAGCGGCAGATGCAGGCCGGCCTCGCGTACCACATCGTTGGTCCAGCGACCGGCGCAGTTCACCACCATGTCGGCCTCGTGAAGAGTGCCGTCAGAGAGACGGACACCTGAGACGCGATCTCCTTGCATGATCAGGTCAGCGACGCGTGCACCACAAATGACCTTGGCACCATGGCGGTGTCGCGCGGAGGACAACATGGCGTGCGCGTAAACCACCGGGTCGAGCCAACCCTCCTCCCGAAAATACGCGACCGGCGCATCGCCAATAACCGCAAGGTCGATGTCAGGTTCGAGCTCGTGAGCCTGGTTCCGGTCAATCCATTCGGCGGCGTAGCCCCAGGACAGGAGTTGCTCGACATTTTTTCGCTGCGCCGCGTGGCCTGACTCCGGTCCCCATTCCAGGCTGCCGCCACCATGCCACCAGGGCGTTCCACCAAACTCGTCGCGTAGCGCGGCATGCGCTTTCATGCCACCGACGTTGAGGTCGTGATACGGCTTCGGGGGCTTCTGGTGAGCATTGGTCCAGGCAAAGCTGATGCCGGATGTCCCGCCGCCCACCCGTGACGCCTCCAGCACCGTGACATCCACGCCCGCCTGGGCC
>JBEKGV010000004.1:0-18408 GCA_050012615.1 Acetobacteraceae bacterium
GATGGAAGCCGCGGATCGTCGTTGCTCTCGGCGATTCGTTTCATGATCCAGAGGGTGCCGAACGGCTGCCGAGAGGCGAGCTCGACCGGCTAAACGCGATGACGGCGGCGCATCGCTTCATCTGGGTGCTCGGCAACCACGACCCGCATCCGCCCAGCGGGATTGGCGGTCAGTTCGTCGAAGAGTTCGTCACGCATCCGATTCTGTTTCGGCACGAGGCGATGCCGCGGGCGGACGCGGGCGAGATCGTTGGTCACCATCATCCAAAGGCCTCGATCCCGGCACGCGGTGGCAACGTCAGCCGGCCCTGTTTTGTTTCTGATTCGAGTCGGTTGATGATGCCGGCTTTCGGCGCTTACACCGGAGGGCTTGACGTCCGGGATGTGGCGATCGCTCGGCTGTTTCCACGTGGCGGGCGGGTGTTTCTGCTTGGACGCGATCGGCTGTTTAGTTTCGCGATTGGGCAGCTGTCGGGGTGAGAGAGAAAATGCGAGTTAAGGGTCCGGCAATTGACACCCTCGCAAGCGGGCCACATGGGCCAGGATCAAGACCCATCGGCTCCAGATGGAAACGCCGGCTTCCGCTTTTCCAAATGCGAGGCGAGACCTTCCTTGACCTCCGGTCCGCCGAACCCCAGAAATTCAAGCGCCAGAGAAGCGTCGAACGTCGGCCCCATACTTCGCAGCCAATTGTTCAGTGCGTATTTCGTCCAGCGGATGGCCGACTGCGCGCCCTCCGCCAGCTTCGTGGCGATCTCAACCGCTTTGGCATCGAGTTCCGAGTCCTCGACCGCGAGGCTGATCAAACCAATCCGTTCCGCTTCGGCGCCAAGCACCTGTTCGCACAGCAACAAGTAGTATTTTGCTTTCGCGAGGCCACACAGCAACGGCCAAATGATCGCCGCGTGATCGCCGGCCGCGACTCCGAGCCGCGTATGGCCGTCGATGATGCGGCACTCCTTCGTCGCGATTGAAACGTCTGCCAGTATTCCGCACACCAACCCGGCACCAACCGCAACGCCGCGCATGGCACTGACAACGGGTTTCGAGCAATTGATCAGATTGTAAACGATGTCCTTCGCTTCCCGCCACTGTCGCGCGCGGGAGTCGAAATCCGAGATATTCTCCTGGATCATGCCGAAATCGCCACCGGCCGAGAATACCTTGCCGGCACCTGTCAGGATCGCGACATTGACGCCTGGGTCCCGGTCCACGTCACGCCAGATTTCCGCGAGCTCCGCGTGCAGTGCGTTATCCGCCGTGTTCATCTTCCCATTATTCATGGTGACCCGCAGCACCTTGGGGTGCGGTCGGTCGAAACGGAGACGGGTATATTTGGCGTAAGGATCGGTCATGACCGATCAATGTCACGCTCTGCCATTCGTCTCAAGCCTGCCCGGAAGCCCCAGCCGGCGCCCGCCCTATGGTAGCGCCAGCGAATCGTTCAACGGGCCGCCGCGGGCCGGAATTTTTCCTTTTAGCGACTCGGAGATCGTTGCGCTGTCACCTCCATTCGGTCTGAGCGACGGCGACGGGCCCGCCCCCTCGACGGTTTGAGCGATCGAATTCGCTGTCGTCGGATCGACGGCAGCGGCGAGATACCGCGTGGCGTCCGCCCGCGGGTTTGCGCTGACGGAGGCGCTTAAGAATACCTTTGTGCCCTCGTCGGTCGTATTGCCGCGCGATCCGATGATCGCCTGCACCTGGTCGATCAGCCTGTTGTCGAAGGTCACGACACTGCCTCGAACCTTAGACAGGCGCGCGGAATCGGCGATCCGCATCGCGGCGGTAACAGCATCGCTGAAGCTCGCGGCCATTAAATTGCTTTTCTCGGCGGGAGCGATCAACGGCGGATCGTGGTATCCGATGTCCGGTTGGGTTCTTTCAGGTAAGCCGACCGCGGCCAGCGTGGCCTGGTCGCTGTTGGCAATGGCGACATAAGGCACGCTCCCCGAGCCGACGCGAGACAAATGCGCACCACCGGCAACCGTGATGGTCGCGGTCCTCGAGCTACTGGGTGTCAACGCGTTGGCGCTTGCCGAGCCGGCCGCGCCGGACGCGGTGTCGCCGCCATCGGCGAACCCGGTCTGGCTGCCGGCGGCGACGAAGACCGTGCCGCCCGGTTTCTCGCCTGGCAGCGCCCCGTTACCAAGGGTGCCAATCAGCGGAACTATCCTGGCCTGACCGGTCGCGCGGGCTTTGCTCACTGCGTCAAATTGCGCGGCGCCAGCAGCCGAGGAGGCGAAGTCATCGTCGGGCTTCGTTCCGGCGGCCACTCCTGGCGGCACGGTCGGAACGGCACCACTGGCTATGCCAGCCCAATCGGAGGGCCCCACAAAATCAACTCCTATCTCAGCGATGAAACCCGCCGAGTGGCCGGGCCCAACGGTAGCCGCGAAAAGCCCAAAGATTGAGGTGGCAGAGAGGAGTGAAAGCCTCAAAGTGTTCCCCTCGCAAATTTACCGCACGGGTTATCGCCCCTAAGGGCGCCGAACGGGCTGGATCGAGTGGCCAGTCGGCGCACGATCATAAGGCACGGGGACTCACAAACGACCTACTTGATCGACGCCAGCTGTTCCGCAGATGCCTCAGTGTAGCAGAAGACACCGACCTTTCACGACGAAATTCCGAGTTCGCGTAATCAGGGATCGCAGGCGACTCAGATTTGCAACCTCGACCCAATGCAACATTTCGGCCTGGTCCGAAAGACTGTGCTTGTAGCGCGCCTCTCCCGCCAGAAAGTTGTACTGGGTCGCCCCCCAATTCGTGGCGAACCGAATAGCCGCGTGGTGGCATGTCATTCCCGGCTTTTCGTGCCGTTCAGAGCCCGCGTAGTCAAAGCCACTCTGATAGGCGAGCGAGTGTCCGCGGTACCGGAAATTGTAGAGATAGCCGATCGTTCGTGGTCCCGCCGCGATACGAAACAAATCGATCTCTCCCCGCTCGTGGCCGCGCGCGATCAACGCACGATGAAAGCGACCAAAGAACGGATTGGCGAACGACCCTTGCTGTCCCCGCCTCACCCATGATGCCCGATGGAGGTCCGCCATTCTCTCCAGAAACGCATATGCCTGCACCAGGGTTTCCGCTCGCTCTATCAGGATGCGACCCGTCGCTGCGTAGCTGCGATCGGAACGGCGAAGCTGCTGCCGTGTGTTGGCGCTCCTTCTGTCCAAAAAGCAGCGGCTCAGATCGGTCAGGTCCACCGAAGGCGCGACCAACGACTTATCGTATCGCATATGCCCAGCCTCTGCCGCCAAGGCCGCTGTCGCGCTGCTGATGCCGCCCAGAATCAGGCGACGCTTCCATGACAAAGCCAAAGCTGGCCAACCGGCACACCCAGCCCGTGCCGCTCGCAGACAGGCGGCGGTCAGGCCTGCCTCCCGCCCGGCCTCCGCGAGAACATCGTTAAATTCGATATAGATGCAATCCAACGCCGGATCGCCGGTTTGACCCAAAACCAATGTCCGACGGCGCCGGTTGAACAACGCCAGAGCCACGGTCCGTCCATTCTCACGCGCTTCCACCAAAACCGGGTCCGGGAATCGTTCCTCCACGAGGCACCCCGTCCAGGTCCAGCTTTGAAAGAATGAGGGGTTGCACCGAGCCTCCAAATCGCGCCATTTCCGCTCCAATGCCGCGAGATCCATGACGGAACAGACGGAGACATCCTCAACTGCGCCGCGCTTCGTCACGCGACGCCGGTCCATAGTTCGTGCCATCCGGAGAACATGGTGGCCTGATCGAAGTCCCGCTGTGCCTTCGCACGATTGGCCGCGCCGATGCGGGCCCGATCTTCCGGACTGGCCAGCAATTTAGCCAGCAGCGCGGACATAACAGCGTCATCGCGCGCGCCGACGTAGGCCGCGTTCTCGACTGCCAGCATCGCCCGCACGTCACCAACGTCGGTCGAGACCACTGGCAGGCCGCTCGCCATCGCCTCGATCACCGACAGCGGCATCTGCTCGGTGTCGGAGGTTAGCGCGAACAAATCGAACCCGGCGTAAAGTGCCGGGGTGTCGACGCGATAGCCAGCGAAGGTGACCCGATCCACCACGCCGAGTTCGGCCGCCAGCGCGGCTAGAGACGCGCGCTCGTCGCCGTTGCCGACGATCACGAGACGCGCCGGGGTATGGGAGACGACTGAGGCGAAGGCGCGGATTAGCCTCGCCACATTCTTTTCCGCGCGCAGTGCCGCGATGGTCCCGATCACGAGTGGCCCATTTGGTGGCACCGCCGACCTTGCTCCGCGTAAGCCGTGACAAGCGTCTGCGCCAAGGGAAAAACGAGCGAGATCAATTCCGTTGGGCACATATCTCACCACTCGCGCCGGGAGCTTCCATGTCTCAATCGCGATTTGCTCCAGGCTGCGCGAGGGCACCACGACCTTGCCGCGTGCCAGCACGAGACGGCGGACCAGCATTCGACGAAGAAGCTGACTCTCGTTTTCCTCCGGTCCGAACCCGTCCACGACGTGGAGATGGCGGCTCAATGGTGGAAGGTTAGCAATGGCGAACTCAATCGCGCCCCAGTTGCCGGTCACCAGTAGATCCGGCCGCCAACGCCTCAGCAATGAGCGGAACGTCCAGGCGTTGGCCAACATGGCATGTTTCGGCGCTTCGACGCAGGGAAAGGAGATGTCCAAGCCTGGATCCAGCCGCTCCCGGCATGCTGTTTCGCCGTCCAAAGCGACCACGATGTGGCGAAACTGCGTGCCGAAATGGTTCGCCAGCGCGGCGAAGCGGACCTGGGCACCCCCCACCGCGAAGGTTGGGAAAACGTGAACGATGAGCGGAGGGCGACCCGCGATCCTGGCCCTCTGGACCGCCTCACTCATTGGTGATTGGCACCACCCGTCCTGGCACCGTCCGATCGTGGCCGAATCACTCTGGACCGGCGAAACGTTCATCGCCAGGTCAGGCGGAACACTCTAAGCCAATTCTCCAGGGCGACTTTGCGAACCATGCGGTCGTCGAAGCCATGCGCGGACATTGCTTCAATAAGGTTCGGCAAACCGCTTGCATCCTTGATCGGCCGAGGCATGACCGCCCCGTCGAAGTCCGAGCCGAGAGCTACCCTGTCTTCACCGAGGCGATCAAGCAAATACGCGAGATGGTGTACCACCGTCTCAAGCGGTGTATTTTCGTCGAGATGAGCGTCGGGACGCACGTCACTCACACAGAAATTGAAGCCTATCACCCCATCCGAGTCTCGGATCGCATCGAGCTGTCGATCCGTGAGATTGCGTGTTGAAGGACAGATCGCATGCGCGCAGGCGTGTGTGGCCACCAGCGGCGAGATATTCAACGCCGCCACATCCCAAAAACCTTGCTCGTTGAGATGCGACATATCGATTATGATCCCTAGGTCGCTGCACGCGCGGACCAACTCCTTTCCCACGGCTGTCAGGCCGGGCCCAGTATCTGGGGAACGAGGGGAGGCGAACGGCACGCTGTGTCCAAAAATATTCGGCCGGCTCCGGACGAGACCGGGCGAACACAGCCCGGCATTGAACAAGCCGCCTGCCATGCCGCCTTCCCGGGCACGCGGCAGATCGATATGTCCTTCGTCGGAACGAGTCAGGAAATCCCGGCCATCTTGCCGATATTCCGCACAGCATCATTGTGTCCGTCAAAAATCTCTACTTTTTTGGGTGCGTCCATGCGGATTGCATCCTGTTCATGTCGCGCGCTCAGGAAGGCCCGTCCCGGGATCCGGGCAGTTGGTCAGTAACTATCTGGGTCGATGACGTTCTGCGCCCTCGGTCCTAACAGAGCCGAGGCCATCGTCTCGGCGCCTTTAGAACGGATGTCGTCCCAGGCCTGAGGCGTATAAAACGCGCTGTGCGGAGTGATGATCAGTCGGCCGATCGTCCACGGTTCCCTGGTCCGGTAGGCGCGCAGAAGCTCCGGCACTGGCTCGACGGGCGGCTCAAGGGGGATGACGTCGAGGCCCACGCCCGACAAATGGCGGCTTTTCAGCAGCGTTGCCAGCGCGTCGATGTCGACGATCGGTCCGCGCGCAGTATTCACCACGACGGCACCCTTTGGCAATAACGACAACTCCTTCAGGCCGAGCATCCCCCGGGTTTCCGGCGTCAGCGGCGTATGCACCGACAGCGTGTCCGTCTGGCTCAGCAGTTCTTGCAGCGTCTTCGCACGTAGAACACCCAGGCCGAGCTCCACGCCGTTGGGCAGATACGGATCATAAAACATGACGCGGAAGTTGAATGCCTTGGCCCGCAATGCGACCGCCGTCGCGATGCGGCCCATGCCAACGATGCCGAATGTCTGTACGCCCGATCGCTTAACCAGCGGGTCATCGGTGTAACGCCAGGCCGCCGGCGGGTTGGCGCGCTGCGCTTCCAGATGCAACAGCAGACCTCGGCGCAACGCCAGGGCCAGAGCCATCGCGTGATCGGCGACCTCGGTGGTGCCGTAATCGGGCACATTGAGCACCACGATCTGGCGCTTCGCACAGGCGACACGGTCGATGCCGTCATAACCTACGCCCATGCGGCAGACAAAGCGGAGTTTTGGAAAACGCGCCAGGTCCTTCTCGGTCACCTTGAACCGCAAAATCATCAGCCCGTCCGCCTGGGCACATTCCTCATCGGTCAGGTCGGCGAGCGAGGCGGTCGCGTTCTTTGGCACCAAAACCTTAACGTTCGGGCCATAAATGCGACATTCCACGCTGTCATCAGGGTAGTTGTTCTCGGAATAAAGCACAGTGGCGGGCATGCCGGGGACATTCCGTTCGGATGATTCCGAACCGCTGTATCGAAGGCGGCTCGGGGTGTCCATCCGCGCCGGGAAAGCGCACGGCACTCGGTACGATTTCGGCGTCGCGTAACAGGCGGACGCCCGACGCGGAGGCTTGCTGACGTTGTTAGCAGTCCAAGGCTTTAAGCTGCGCGCCCGGGTCGTCAATACGCGGGTTATGTGTAACGAAAGAGGCGACCACGGAGATCAGTGTAGGCGATGGTCATGCCGGAGGCCCGTTTTTGAAACCGGGAAGAAAGAAATCGAGGGATAAGGCCGGCGGTGAATGCCGTCCGGACGGGCCCCCGCAAATGACGAAAATCTCCCGCGCATCGCGGAAAAGATCCTCGTTGCCCTGGAGCGTGATGGCCTTCTGCGCTGTCCGTCTGACCATGGGAAGTAGCTGTCTCGCGGCTGACGATCTCCCAAATTTGCCCGCCACGCAGGCCGCGTCCGACATCGAGACTCTGCTACGGAAGGTCGAGGATCAGGTCGCCGCCGGGCACGCGGTTTCCCCCGCGGAGGACAGCGGGATAGAGACGTGGAAACAAGTGCTGCGGTTGGAGGTCGCATCGCCCGACTCGCCTGTGGTTCGTGTGGCCTTGGTGGCGTTCATGGCGCGCATGCGGACCCGCGCAGAGGACGAAAAGGTCGCGGGGAGACTCGTGGTTTCGAGCGACCTGACCCTCTTCGCGGAACAAGCGAGACATTTGCTGGAGAAATCCAGCGCTGACACTTGGCCGCCGGTGGCGGTGGCGCCCAACCCTTCCCAGACATCCCCACCGTCAACGGAAGCCGTCGGAGCAGTGATCGGTGCCACTCCGACCTCGCCTGACGGCCATCCCACGGGCGGCGCCTTGGTCGATCCCGACAACGCCGCCGTCGCCTCGACGCAAGCCCGAGAGCCTACGGGTAGCCCGGCCAGTCCCAAAAACTCGTCGACCGCGGGCAGCGTCACCGTCAGCACTTCCCCTCAGGTCGTCGAGACTGAGCCACAGGTTGAGAACGCCGCTCCCGCTGACGCGCCACCCAAGCCACCGCACCGAGCGCGTCCCCGGCCGTACAAGCCATGGCCACCCTTGACAGAGTTACCTGTCATGCTTCCGCAGCCACCCCCTCCGCCCCCACCGCCATTGATAGTGAGGTTATTCAATTGGCTTCGCGGCCAGAACAAGGACGATAGCCGGTAGCCACAGGCTGCCAGTCGGGCCACCCTTTCGGGTAGCGCGACCCGCCGAGAAATTGATCCGCCGCTTGTGTTTGTGGTTAGCGTCCGCGCGAGCAGCGCCTCGCGCCGACGCGATATTATGCGGGATGCGATATCAAATGGACGAGCGACGTTCGTTCGAGCCTACTCTGATAGATGACCGCATTGACGGGCCATGAGCCTATCCCTATGGTTCGTCCCGCCGGTTCGCCGGTCCTCGTGATTTGTCCGGCCGGATTGCGGCGAGGTGAAACAAGCGCGCTAAAGAGGCCAGCGAAGAGCCCTATGAAATGGGCGAACGCTGCTCCACGGTCGGGCCAACCTGGTAGGAAAGGCCCTGACAGAATGAGCATCGACCCATCCACCATGCGACCCGCGACCCGCCTCGTGCACGGCGGCGTCCGGCGTAGCGAGCACGGCGAAACCGCTGAAGCACTGTATCTGACATCCGGATACATCTACGACGACGCGGAACAAGCGGAAGCAACATTCGCCGGCACGGTCGAACACTATCAATATTCCCGCTTCGCGAACCCCACACTCACCATGTTGGAAGACCGGCTCTGTCTGATCGAGGGCGCCGAAGCTTGCCGCACTACCGCGACCGGCATGGCAGCGGTGAATGCGGCATTGCTATCTCATCTGAAGGCTGGCGATCGCGTGGTAGCATCGCGTGCTTTGTTTGGATCCTGTCATTGGATCATTTCGACACTGCTGCCAAAATTCGGTATTGAGTCAGTTTTCGTCGATGGCCCCGATCTTGCTCAATGGCGAGCCGCCTTGAGCGAGCCGACCAACCTGGTACTGCTGGAGACCCCGTCGAATCCCATGCTGGACATTGTCGATTTGCCGGAGGTCGCAGCTCTGGCGCACGCCTCTGGAGCGATCGTCGTTGTCGACAATGTGTTCGCGACCCCGCTGTTACAGCAGCCGCTGACTCTGGGCGCGGATGTCGTGGTGTATTCCTGCACTAAGCACATCGACGGTCAGGGGCGTGTGCTCGGAGGCGCCGTCCTCGCAGGCAAAAAGTGGATCAATGATGTCCTTCAACCATTCATCCGCAATACTGGACCGGCGATGTCGCCGTTCAATGCGTGGGTCTTGTTGAAAGGCCTGGAGACGTTGGCTCTACGCGTCGGTGCGGGTTGCCGCGCGGCCGAGATGGTTGCCGAGTTCCTGGCTGCGCAGAACGGTGTATCGCGCGTCTGGTACCCTACCCGCGTGGATCATCCGCAACGTGATTTGGCGATGAAACAGATGTCGGCGGGCGGGACCGTGGTTACGTTTGAGGTAGCAGGTGGTCGGGCGGGTGCGTTTCGGGTCATGAACGCGTTCCAGTTGATCGCGGTGTCGAACAATCTGGGAGACTCAAAGTCGCTCGCAACGCATCCGGCGACCACGACCCATCTACGCATCGGCGAGGCGGAGCGCGCTAAACTCGGGATTTCCGATGGGGTGATCAGGCTGTCCGTTGGGCTGGAGGACCCGGAGGACCTAAAAGACGACCTGGCGCGGGCGTTAACGGCGGCGAACCGGGCGCGCATAGTCTGATGCATCGATCGTCTCGATCCGATTAGATGTTGGTCTCTTTTGGTCTGACACTCGGTTTCGCGCTACTGTCCAGCCGTTCCCGACCTGATGATTGGTGTTCTGCGCAACTGTCGAAACACGAATTTGGGCGAGATGGGCACCCACGCTCGTGGTCAACACCGAGGCTTAGCCGGACAGCTCGGACTTAGCGGTGATACACATCGGAACGAGACTTTATCGCGGTAGAGGTGTAGCACGCGAGCGGCTCGTGGATCACTGGTACACCGCAATTCTACATCATATGATTTCCTATGAAACTATTGCTTTGGACTCATTCAATATATCGAGTAATTTTTAAGCCTGCGCCCCCGACGTGAGAGCCTGGCCTGTCCCGGTGTCGGCGCAGGAGGGGCGTCATTGTAACCGTGATCGCGTCATCCTGGACAAATGCCTCCGGTTGCGTCTTGATCTGATCGTATCCACGAACACGGGGAAGACTCAATGTCGGAGAACGGCCCGCGGAGCGGCCAAACCGGATCCGGTGGCAAAGCCCGGGTACGGGATGACTACGCCCTGACAACGCGGGGCGTGACCGTTACGGTACGCTCATTTTTTCTCGCTGATCAGTCGAGCCCTGACGACAATCGCTTCGTATGGGCTTACCGAGTACGGATCGAGAATCATGGTTCTGACACGGTCCGCCTGTTGCGGCGCACCTGGCAAATCACGGATGCGCGCGGTCGTACGCAGCACGTGCACGGCCCGGGAGTCGTGGGAGAGCAACCAGTGTTGGGACCTGGGCAGTCGTTCGAATACACCTCGGGCACGCCACTCGACACCCCGTCGGGCTTCATGGTGGGCGCATATCATATGGTGGTGCCGGAATCGGGTGAAAAGTTCGATGTGGCCATCCCAGCCTTCAGCCTGGACAGTCCCCATCAAAGTAGTAGGATTCACTGACCGGACGCGTGCCCGGCGTGGAATTCAGAAGGGGATGGTCCGCTGTGAGAGACAATGGAGGTGCGTCGTCCGACCACCGTTCGCCCGATAGAAAGCCCAGTCGGGCGGAGGCAGAGGCGGCGGTACGAACGTTGCTGCGTTGGGCCGGCGACGATCCCGATCGGGAAGGGTTGCTGGATACGCCTTCTCGCGTGACCCGTGGCTACGAAGAGTGGTTTTCCGGTTATGCGACGGACCCAATTTCGCTTCTTGAACGCACGTTTGAAGAAACCGACGGCTACGACGAGATCGTTCTGTTGCGTGATATTCGGCTCGAAAGCACATGCGAGCATCACATCGCACCGATCCTCGGCCGCGTACATGTAGGATATTTGCCGCACCGTCGAGTGGTCGGCATAAGCAAACTCGCGCGCGTGGTCGAGGCCTATGCGCGACGTCTGCAAATTCAGGAGAAACTGACCGCGCAAATCGCCAATACGATCCAGGACGTGCTGCAACCGCGGGGCGTCGCCGTTGTGATCGAGGCTGCGCATCAGTGCATGACGACCAGGGGCGTTCACAAACCCGGCGTTACGATGGTAACCAGCCGCATGCTTGGTGCGTTCCGCGACAACGCCGCCACGCGACGGGAGTTGTTGGCGATGATTAACAACCGCGGGACGACTATCCAGACAGAGTAGCCCAATAGGTGTCGGGAGGCTCAGTCGGGCGGTGGAAGCTCTTCTGACGGTTCGACTGGCTGGGGCAGGGTTGGGGACTGCGGTGGTACGGCTGGTGCGGCCGCGGGCTCAACGATCCACGCGCGGAGTTTGTTCCGCAGTTGATATTCTAGTTCCACATTCATATTGTCCATCATGGACTTCAGCATATCGTAGACGGCAGCTCGCTGATCCTGAATCGGGCCAGCATGCGTTGCCGTGACACGCGCGTCAGCGTAGCCGGTAACCGTATCGTCCGCGTTATGCACGTCCAGTCGAACAGCGAGGACCCCATCCAATTTGTCGCGACGACGAATAATGGATGCCGTTAGTATACGGAACGTCGCTGTGCCGCTCGTCGCGACGGGCTTAAGCCGGTCCCGAGCCATGGCGTATAACGTGTCGGCTGCGCTGACTGGAGCTGCGTCAATAATCTCCCCATCGCCTGATGGCAAAACAAAATCTCCGGCAATCTCTACCCGTTGGACATTCAGGCTGATGGGCGGAAGATAGCTATATCGTAACGGCGTAAAATTGTCGCGGAGGACTGGAGCAGGGACCCTGTCATCGCCACATGAAGCCAACCAAAGCGGGAGCAATAACGCGGCGCGGCGATCCAGGCGAAGCCTCATGGCCGATCAGGCCTGTCTGCCGCGCACACCGTCGCGCGGGAACCTGAAGTCATAATTGCAAAACTCACACGTCATGACGATGTCCCCCTCCACCGCCATGTGGTCGAGGTCATCAGCCGAGAATCCTTCCAGAATGCCCGCGAGGCGGGCACGAGAGCATCGGCAGCCAAACGACAGCGCTCGAGCTCGATCAACCACGACTCCTTCCGCGTGAAACAGGCGATAAAGCAGTCGTTCCGGTTCCAGATCATCGTCGAGCAGTTCCGCATCAGTAAGCGTGGCAGCGAGGATGGTTGCCGTGTGCCACTCTTCCTCCTGCGTATCCTCGCTCATTTCAGGGTCGATCCCGCCGGCGCCGGCGATCTTTTCGAGGACGAACGCCGCGGCGCGCCACCCGTCGTCGGTCCGGTCGCACGCCAGACGTACCGAGCAGCGTAACTGCTCGCTGGTATGAAAGTAGTGCAACGCCATCTCCGCGAGTGATGCTCCCGCGATGGTCACGATACCCTGATGACGATCGCCGCCCGTGCCCGGATCGACGGTAAACGCGAGAAAGCCCTGGCCCAGAAGCGCATTCGCGCCGGGCGCCGGATCGATGGCGAGCATTGCCTGCAACCGGGCACTGTCCATTTGTGCGTAGCCTCGCAGCGCTCCCGTGTCGGTGCAATCGGCAAGCAACAGCGGGACAGGGCCATCGCCTTTCGCCTGCAGACTGAAGGAGCCTTGGAACTTCAAGGCGGTCGATAAAGCGGCAGCCAGGGCCAGAGCCTGGCCGGTAAGAACCGTAACCACCTTGTGGTTGTCATGGCGATTTAGCAAAGCATCGGCGAGAGGCCCGAGGCGCACGAGGCGTCCTCGCACCGGCCGGCGGGGCAAAAAGAACGGTATGACACCCCTGGGCACGACAATGTCGGGCACGGGGGGGCGGCCGCCGTCCAGGAAGGCGGGAGTCTCGGACATGCGGGCAGGATATAGGCGGCGCGCCAATTTTCGGCTACTGTGTGTTTTCCCACAGGATCTCGAGGAATCAGGAGGCTGTCCATGTCCGCTCAAACCAAAGGCCGTATTCGTCACGTCGCGCTGAGTGTTGAGGATCCGTGGGAAACCGCGGAATTCTATAAAGACGCGCTCGGACTTCAGGAAGTGACCGAACTTGATGGGCCGCTCGCCGAGGGGGTGTTTCTCACAGACGGGGTGGTCAATCTCGCGATATTGAAGTTCAAGACGGATGAGGCCTCGCAGGGGACCGGAAAAGATTATGTCGGCATCCACCATATCGGATTCTGGGTCGATGACGTGGTTGAGCAAGGCAAGATCGTACGCGGCACCGGTGCCGAGTGGATTATGGGCGATCCAAGCAATCCTGATGGGTATGAGGTGAAGCACCTCGACCTGTCCGGCATCATCTTCGATATCGCTGCGCATGGTTGGGCCGGCTCACAAAAGGACCCCGGTGAGGCTGAGAACGTAGTACACCCGAACCCCCAACGGCGTTTGGCGAAGTTCGATGAGCGCCGCGCGGTCGCCAAGGCCAAGCTTGAGGCACGGAAAGCGAAGGTCCCGGTCGAGACCGCTGCAGCGGCGGAGTAGGTAGTTGGCTGGATTTTTGCGCCGACCGCGTTCCGGTTCACGGTTTCGGGCGGCCCATTAACAATCCCCTCACCTCGTATTCGGCCACTGGGAGCGGTAACCGTGCCAGGGAGGTTGGCTTCGGCCGCTTCCTGCGCAACCCACATGTAACGCCTGAGAAAACCGTCCCTACCGCCAGCGTCCGCACCGCCAGTTTGATGCGGGGCCGACACATTCTGGCGATTAAGGACACCACCAGCCTGCGGGATGACGGCGATCAGCGCGGCTTGCAACCACACCGATGATCGCTGTCGACGCGATAGACGGTGTGGTTCCGGGGCTGACACACGCGGTATTCCTGTATCGCGCCGGCGGCCCAGGTTGTGACCATAAGAATCGCCCGCTCGACGAAAAGGAAGGTTTCCGCTGGCCGAACTCGACCGGCTCGGCGAGCGCTCTCGCTGAGAGTGGCACCGTGTCCGTCACGATGGTCGCCGATTGGGATCGCGCGGACAAAACGCTGAGCCTTGCATTAACGGTCTGTTGATCCCGCGCGATGGAGAAGATTTTATCGCATATACGAAAAGTGGGTATCTCCCACGTCTCCTTGTTCACCGCCTCCGGAACACAGGCGAATTCCGCGCGGCCGGTTCAGCGGGCTCACCAGTATGGCCCCTTGGTCAACTCGTCATACGCCTTCAGCCGCGTGATCAGCTCCGGCATGTCCCGTAGCAAAATCATGTTCGGCCCATCACTGGGCGCCTGGTCCGGGTCCTCGTGCGTCTCGACGAACACCGCCGCTACGCCCACCGCCAATGCCGCCCGAGCCAGCACTGGTGCGAACTCCCGCTGCCCGCCGGAGGAGGGCCCACGCCCGCCCGGCTGTTGCACCGAATGAGTTGCATCAAACACCACCGGATACCCTGTTCGCGCCATGATCGGCAGGGCTCGCATATCAGAGATAAGGGTATTGTAACCGAAGCTCACCCCGCGTTCGCACAATAGAATGTTGCGATTTCCGGTGCTGGCAATTTTGGCTGCGACATGAACCATGTCCCATGGTGCGAGGAATTGACCCTTCTTCACATTAATGGTTTTTCCGGTTTCCCCAGCCGCAATTAACAGATCAGTCTGCCGGCATAGGAATGCAGGGATTTGCAAAACGTCGACTGCCTCAGCCGCCGGGGCACATTGCTCAGGGCCATGGACGTCAGTCAGCACCGGCAGTCCGGTCCTCTCACGTACCTCGGCCAGGATGCCCAAGCCTTCAGCGAGGCCGACGCCGCGAGTAGACGACGCACTGGTACGATTCGCCTTGTCGTAACTCGATTTGTAAATCACCGGTACTCCAGTCGCGACGGATAGCGAGCGCAACTCATCGGCCACCTCCAACGCATGGGCACGGGATTCGATCTGACAGGGGCCCGCGATTAAAACGAATGGACGGCTATTGCTGACCTCAATCTCGCCAACCCGAACGACATGTTGCGCTACCCCAGGCGGGCCAAAGGTGTCTCCTGCGAACCGGCGTGGAGTTGCACCAGGCGTCGACGGTCGGGCGGTGTCTTGTTCTGCACTCTCCATATATCACCTCGTTCCTGGATGGATTATCGAACGTGGGGAAGGTTCGCCGCAAGCCCGTGGCAAACTGGCCACAAATGAGCGGCACTTTTTGTGCCGACCCGCAGACGACATAAAAGTGACTCTAATCTTATTTTTGCCGATTGCGCCCGCGATCAAACCACAGAACCTCGCCCGAACAGCGGTCATTTCGAGATCGTCCATACGGGAGACGGGAGAGAGCTACCAGGGTCCAAATTTATTAAGCCCACCCGACGATGTGGGCCACGAGGTAGACCGAGGCGAGAAAGTTGCGGGTGAGCCCCTAACATCGTTGACGGTGCGTCTAAAATCCTCAGCCGGCACAAGAGTCGTTTTCACCGCGATGTCTTTCGCGACACGACTTTTTTGCTTGAAGTGAAGGTTGGATCAGGTAGAGCGGCGTTGCACGCGAACCCGACAACAAGGCTTGAAGCAGCACTGGTCGGCGTCTCGGACCAAGGCAAGTTAGGCAAGACAATCCGTTGTGCGTTATCGCGCTGGGAAGCGTTCAGGAATATATTCCGCGACGGTTTGGCGTACATCGACAACTCAGCAACCGAACGAGCCATGTGGTCAATTTCTCTCGGCTACGAGAACTGGACATTCGCTGGTCCGGAAACGGATGGGGTGCGAGCGGTGCCGATCTACAGTTCGGTCGAAATGGCGAAGCTGCTCGGGCTCGTTCCGGAAGCATATTACCGATAGGTCTTCGAACGGATCGCCAGCCATACAGTGAACCGGGTGCACGAGCTACTGCCTTGGAACGCTCTGGTCATATGAGCGGCGCTCGACGCCGTACGCTTACGCCAGGTGCGCAAATCGATTGTAGATCGTCGTCGGCAGGCCATATCGCCCGGACAGCCACATCAGCGGCATCCGTTCTTCAACACATGGTGCTTTTTCGCTGAAAACACGCCGATCATCCACTCGCGCCTCGCCGCGCACACCGGTCGGCAGAAACGGCTCGATCTTCGTCCGATGCTCGTCGATCAACCAGAACAGATTGTGGCTCACAATCCCCTACTACGCTGTACGCCGGAAGAGAATCGTCGTGACACTGAGTCGGCAAGTCGGTTGTTGGGTTTTTGACGCTGACGCCCACGGCGCGCATGTATTGGAAGCTCGAGATTGCCGGGTATGCCGTCCTGAGCGTCGGCCGACTCATCGGCCCTTCAGGCACAAAGAAAAACCTCGGGTCCAACTTCATCCGCCAATCTTACCCCGTCGCCGTTCCGCGGCGTCAACTGTGTTAGACAGCAAGCAAGCGATCGTCATCGGTCCAACACCGCCTGGCACCGGAGTGATGGCGCCCGCCACCTCGGCACACTCCTCGTACGCTGCGTCACCTACCAGCCGGCCGTCTGGCAATCGGTTGATTCCTACGTCGATGACTGTGGCCCCCGGCATGAGCCAACCGCCTCGTACCATTTGAGGCTGTCCCATGGCGGTGATCAAAATCTCAGCTCGGCGACATTCTTCAACAATGTTTCTGGTGCGAGAATGGGCAATCGTCACCGTCGCATCCGCAGCAAGCAACAACGCCACTAATGGACGCCCCACAAGCGCCGAACGACCCAAGATAAGTGCTCTAGCCCCAGTCATCACCTGGTTGCAATGCGCCAAAAGCTGCATCACACCAAGCGGCGTACAAGGCACCAACTCCGGCCGTCCAGAAGCAAGCCGCCCAACGTTGACTGGATGAAATCCATCTACGTCCTTTGCCGGATCGAGCGCCTCAACAATCTTGATCGGATCGATGTGGGATGGCAACGGAAACTGCACCAAAATGCCGTCTACCGCTGGATCCGCGTTCAGAATCTCGATTTGTTCGAGCAACGCTGACTGAGAGGTCGCCTCCGGCATCCGCGACGTCGTGGCATCAATGCCTGTCTGCGTCGCCGCCTTATCTTTGTTCCGGACATAAGTCACACTCGCAGGGTCGTCGCCCACCAAAACCACAGATAGGCGTGGTCGGTATGGCAGCGATGCCACGCGGGCCGCGACCTTCGCTCGCAAACTCTCCGCAACGGCCCTACCGTCGATTAAACGCGCCTTCATAACGAGCCAAGTTTATGGATTAGCGCAGCAGTGTCGTCTGTCATCATCAATAACTTTTCACGTTTACCTGCTCCAGTCAGCTTCCGCACGGAAGATTGAGTTTGGCGCAGCGCCTTAGCCAACGGGACGCAAACCAAGTTGCTCGCATCGCTGTCTTCCCCGTCTCAGTGACCGCAATCCTTAGTCTCCGACCGGACGTGGACATGTCAATACTCTGGGTGCCTGGACTGCGGACAGACCCCGACCGTCGCGGTCCGACCTCACGTCCCGGCACGCCAGCGTCTTATTGCAGTAACGGTCGCAACGAGCCGACTATCAGCGACTCGAAAATACTGCTCAGCACCATGCGAGCGGCCTGGAGCAGAAGGATGAGGATCAACGGGCTCAGATCAACGCCACCGAGGTTGGGCATATAACGGCGGATCGGACGTAACCCTGGCTCAGTGAGGCGGTAGAAGAAGTCGCAGATCGTCCAAACAATGCGGTTTCGTGTATCGAGCACACCGAATGACGAGAGCGTGCTGAGGATCGCAGAAATGATGACCGCCCAAGTATAGAGGGACAAAAGCTCATCGGCTAGCCAGAAAACCGCCCTGATCATGCGCGCTACCCCAAATATGGCCGGAAGCTAGCGGGGCCGCTCCACAGCTGCAACTATCATGACCCAAGGTGTGGCTAGCTCGTGATCTGTCCGGTTTTCGTAGCTCGGGAAGTGTCCGGTCATGTGGACCTCCAGGATTGGAGGATTTCATGGACCGGGCGCGCATTCACGAGGGGATACGCCGGATGCGTTTCACGGATGTTCTCGGCCGCTCGGAGCGGTCTGAACTGAGCCAGATGGAGGCAGCCGAATTGCTTGTGATCGGTGAGCGTACGTTCCGTCGCTGGCGTGACCGCCACCGCGACGACGGCCAGGCGGGTCTGGCTGATCGGCGGCTGATCCCATCGCCACGGCGCGCCTCGGTGACGGAGATCGAGCGGATGTTGGGCCTGTATCGCGACCTCTATCGCGGCTTCACGGTCAAGCACTTCCATGAGCACCTGGGTAAACGGCACGGTTACACCCTGGGCTACACGGTGACGAAGCTACATTTGCATCGTCCCGGTCTGGTGCGAGCGGCGACGAAGCGGTCAGCGCATCGCAAGAAGCGGCCGCGCCGCCCGATGGTGGGCATGATGCTGCATCAGGATGCCTCGACACATGCCTGGCTGCCCGGTGACCCGGGCAAGCATGATCTTGTCGTGACCATGGAAGACGCGACGAGCGCGATCTACTCGATGTTCCTGGTGGATCAGGAAGGCACGGCGTCGAGCTTGCGTGGCGTGCGTGAGGTGGTGGCGACGCATGGCCTGTTCTGTTCACTTTATACCGACAGGGGCAGCCATTATTTC
>JBEKGV010000005.1:0-18244 GCA_050012615.1 Acetobacteraceae bacterium
GACGGGTGTCATGGGCACGCTGCAAGCCACCGAAACGCTGAAGGAAATCCTTGGCATCGGCGAAAGCCTGTCCGGGCGGTTGCTGGTGTGGGACGCTCTCGCGACCCGGTTCCGCACAGTAAAACTGCGGCCCGATCCGGCATGCAAAGCCTGCGGTCCTGAGGCGACCCTGCGCGACCTGTCCGAGCACACGGATACGTCTGGGCCCGCCTGTGCCGTCTGAGACCTTGGGTCTGTTGCTGCTGTCCGGCAGTCACGACCGAGCCCACTACGCCTTCGTCGTCGCCGCCGGCGCCGCCGCATTGGGCCGCTCGGTCGTGCTGTTCGCCAGTAACCGTGGGTGTTTGGGGCTGACGACAGATTGGTCTGGGTTGGATGACACCGCACGCGATGCGCGGGTTCAGGCGGCAGGCGTGGCGGGCCTGGAGGAACTGCGAGACGCATCGATCGAGCTCGGCGTACGGCTGATCGCCTGCGAGGCGGGATTGCGGTCCGAGGGTATCGATCCGGCTTCCTTACTGCCTCAGGTCGAGGTCGCCGGGGTCGCGACCTTCCTGGGCGCTGTCGGCAGCGGACAAATTATTTCTTTGTGAGATCGACTGCCGGCGTCCCGATCTCCCGACTTCATCGGGGGAGCGGTTGAGTGATCTGTCGCGGCACGATGCTGGTAGAGGTGGCGCGAACGATCCCCCGATCAACTCGTGGGAAAACCAGTACGTTGAGAGGTTGGTGCGGCCCGACGCGCGTCGCGATATCGACGCCGCCGCCTCCAGGCGTTAGCGTTCCCGCAGGAGGATGCAACGATGTCCCAGCAAACCGCCGGCGTCGCCTGGCCCGTCACTGACGGGACGCGGGTGCCATTCGAAATCTACACCAGCCAGGATGTGTTCGAGCGCGAGCAGGAGCGGATCTTCCGCGGCCCCTTGTGGAACTATGTGGCGCTGGAGGCGGAGATCACGGAGCCCGGGGACTTCAAGACGTCCTTCGTAGGCGACACTCCGGTCGTGGTCAGTCGAGCCCAGGATGGCGGGGTTCATGTGTTTGTTAATCGGTGCGCGCATCGGGGAGCGACGGTGCAGCGGCATGCCTCGGGCAACACCAAGGAGCATCGGTGCGTTTATCATCAGTGGTGCTACAGCAGCAGTGGCGACCTGACGAGTGTGCCGTATCGGCGGGCGACGACCGGGTTTGGCGGCTATTCCCCGGATTTCGAAATGAAAGCGCATGGGCTGCGAAAACTGCGGGTGGCGATCTACAAGAGCGTGATTTTCGCGACATTCGATCCCTCGGCGCCGAGTTTGGAAGATTTTCTTGAGGAACCGTTGCTGGAGGCGATCGACCGGCTGTTCTCCCGCGAGGTGAAAGTACTCGGCCACATGCGGCAACGCATCCATGGCAATTGGAAACTGTATGTCGAGAATACCCGCGATCCTTACCATGCGGCTCTGTTGCACGGATTCCATGCGACATTCGGAACCTACCGCAGCAATCAGAGAGGGTTTCGAGGTCATGACCGGGCTCGCGCGCACAGTGCCGGCGGGAAATATGGCGACGACTTCGCGAAGCCCGCGACGGCGGAGACGGTTGGCGACGATAATTATATCGCCAGCTACTCGCTGACCGATCCGTCGCTGATGGCGGGTCGCCCCGACTTCAACGACAACATCAACCTCGCGATCACCAGCATCTTTCCCAGCGTGGTCGTGCAGCAGATTATGAACACTCTGGCGACGCGCCACATCAGACCGAAGGCGCCGGACGACTTCGAGCTGTACTGGACCTATTTCGGTTATGCCGACGACGACGCGGAAACCACCGCCGCGCGGCTGAAGCAGGCCAATTTGGTCGGACCGGCGGGCCTGATCTCGATGGAGGACGGAGAGGCGGTCGAACTCATCCAGCGCGCGATCGTGCGCGAGGGCAGGGATTGCGCATTCCTGGAGTTCGGTCTCGTCGACGATGATCCGGACAAAGATACCCAGGGCGAGGACGCCGTGCGGGCGTTCTGGCGTTATTATCAGGGAATCATGGCGTGATCGTCTCGCCCGAGATCTACAACGAGATCGTGGCGTTGGAATATCGTTACGCACGAGTTCTCGACGATGATCGGCTTGAGGACTGGCCGAAGCTTTTTGTCGAACGAGGCGTTTATAAGGTGATTCCGCGCGAGAACTGGAACCGGGAACCGAAGCTCGCGATCCTGTTTTGCGACAGCCGGGCGATGATGGTGGACCGGATCAGCAGTCTGCGAACGGCGAATATCTATAACATTCATTATCCGCGGCACGTGATCGCGAACGTTGAAGTATTGGGTGCACGTGGCGGAGACTACGACGTGGCGGCGGCGTACACCGTTTATCAAACGGATCAGGAGGGGCAGACGAAGCTGTTCAGCGTCGGCCAGTATCTCGATGTGATCACGCTCGGAGAAAACGAACCGCGGTTCCGCGAAAAGATCGCGATTTGCGATACGTTCAACATTCCGAATTTGCTGGCAATTCCGCTGTAGGCGCTCAAGAAGCACCTGGCCGGGTGGTTACTCCGCGACAGGCGTCTCCGCGGCCGGCGTTGCCTCAGTCGCGCCGACGATGGTTCGTGCCTTCTCCGCGATCCGCGCGGATTTACCGCGGCGGCCACGCAGATAATACAGCTTGGCGCGACGGACGTCGCCGCGGCGGATGACGGTGATCTCGGCGATCGTCGGCGAGTAGAGCGGAAACACGCGCTCCACGCCCTCGCCGTAGCTGATCTTGCGTACGGTGAAATTGCTGTTCAGACCTTTGTTCGAGCGGGCGATACAGACCCCCTCGAACGCCTGCGTGCGGGTGCGATCGCCTTCCACTACCTTCACCGACACGCGCACGGTATCGCCGGGAGCGAATTTAGGCACCGCGCGGGCAGCGGAGAGGCTGGCGATCTGGTCAGCCTCATATTGCTGGATGATGTTCATGATCGGCGTCCTTTCGTCATGTACTGGGCTGGCGAGCCCGCGATGTAGGCTGCCCACAGATCGGGGCGGCGTTCCTGAGTGATCCGTTCGGATGCTTCGTGGCGCCACGCGGCGACGGCACCGTGATGGCCCGACAACAACACGTCCGGCACACGCCGGCCGCGCCATTCCGCGGGCCGTGTGTAATGCGGGTATTCCAGCAATCCGGACGAAAAGCTTTCGACGATCGCACTGTCCGCGGCACCCATTACCCCGGGCAGCAGACGGACGACGGCGTCCAGCAGCACCAGCGCGGCGGGCTCGCCGCCCGACAGCACGAAATCGCCAAGGCTGACTTCTTCCATGCCGCGGGCTTCGATCACGCGCTGATCGATGCCTTCGTACCGGCCGCACAACAGAATGACGCCGTCGCCATGGGCGAGCCGTACAGCGTCAGCCTGGCAGAACCGCCGGCCGCGCGGGGTCAGGCACAGGACCGGCCGTTCGTCCGCGACACGGTCCAGTGCCGCATCGACCACATCGGGCCGCAGCACCATGCCGGCACCACCGCCAAACGGCGTGTCGTCAACGGAATGATGCCGATCGGTGGCGAAATCCCGGATCTGGATCGCTTCCAGCGACCAGATACCGTTCTCCAATGCCTTCCCCGCCAGCGAGTGGCCGAGCGATCCCGGAAACATCTCGGGGAACAGCGTGACGATGGAGGCGCGCCAGGTCATGCGGCGGCCTCCACTTCATCGTCATCCCCCGGTCGATCCCCCGAACAAGTCGGGGGAGGGGGATGACCGGGAGGGTCGCCCGAGGGATGATCGAGCGAAGCCGCGGCCGGCACGTCAATCTCATCCGGCGGCGCGACGGTAATCCGGCCCGCTTCGATATTAACGTCCGGCACGCACTCGGCTGTGAACGGTACCAGGAATGAAACCGCATTGTCGCGATCGATTTCAACGCTCGCACCGGCGCCATAATCGTGCACAGCGGACACAAGACCCAGTGTCCCGCCGTCCGCACCGACCGCCATCAATCCGATCAGATCGGCGAGGTAATATTCATCCGGCTCAGGCGCCGGCAGCCGGTCACGCGGAATGAACAGCTTTTCGTTGGTCAGTCGTTCCGCCGCGCCACGATCGGCGACCTTCACCGTCTTACCGCCAACAATTTCGGAAATCTCGGCGATGCCCTCGCCCACCCAACGCAGCGTGAACTGCCGCCCCGACAGATCGGACAACTTGCCGTATTCGGTCAGGTCGGCGGGATCGGCGGTGTGACTGGTCACCCGCACGAGACCTCGCACGCCATGCGGGCGACCGATCACGGCAAGCAGGATGAGGCGATCGGACAACTCAGCCCGCCGTCGCGGCCTCAGCCGCCTTCGCGCGCTCCTGCGCCTTTTTCTTGGGCGATGACTGGACCGGCTGTTCTTTCCACACCGGCATCGGCGCCAGCCCGGCGCGGCCGAGGAATATCGCGACCCGCTCGGTAGCGAGCGCGCCGTGGCTCAACCAATGTTGAATTCGTTCCGGCTGCAATCGAACGCGATCGGCGTGCTCGGCCGGCAGCATCGGGTTGTAAGAGCCCAGTTTCTCGATGAAACGGCCATCGCGCGGGCTGCGGCTGTCGGCCACGACGATATGGTAATAGGGGCGCTTCTTCGCGCCGGCGCGAGCGAGGCGGATCTTGAGACCCATGTGAGGCGTTCTCCTTAACGGTTCAGTACGGTCGGCGTTGCTGCCCCATGCCTTTCGGCATCAGCGCGGAAAGTCCATTGCGCATCAGGCCTTTTTGGCCGAGCTTGTTCATGCGCTTCATCACGGTCGTCATCTCGTCGAACTGCTTCAGCAGCTTGTTGACCTCCTGCACCGAAGTGCCGGAGCCGGCGGCGATCCGTTTCTTGCGGCTCGCCTTGATGATGTCGGGCACCCGGCGTTCCTTTATCGTCATCGACGAGATGATCGCCGCCTGACGTTTCAGGATTTTGGTGTCGAGATCGGCGCCTTCCAGTTGCTGCTTGATTTTGCCGGCGCCGGGCAGCATGCCGATAATGCCTGACAGGCTCCCCATCTTTTGGATCTGCCGCAACTGGGAAGCGAAATCTTCCAGGTCGAACTTGCCGCGCATCATTTTCGCGGCGAGTTTCTCGGCCTCCTGCTGGTCGATCGTTTCGGAGGCTTTTTCCACCAGTCCGACAATGTCGCCCATGCCCAGGATACGGCCGGCGACACGTTCGGGGTGAAAGTCTTCGAGAGCATCTTGCTTTTCGCCAACACCGACCAGCTTGATCGGAGCGCCGGTGATGGCGCGCATCGACAAGGCCGCGCCGCCGCGGGCGTCGCCATCCATGCGGGTCATCACGATGCCGGTAACGCCAACCGCCTCATTGAATGCCTTGGCGGTATTGACCGCGTCCTGGCCGGTCATGGCATCGACCACCAGCAGAGTCTCGGCCGGATTGGTGGCGGCGCGGATCTCCTTCACCTCCGCCATCAGCGCTTCGTCGATCGAAAGCCGCCCGGCGGTGTCCAGCAGCACGATGTCGTAACCCTCGCGCCGGCCGGTATCCATCGCCCGCTGCGCGATCTGCACCGGTGTCTGTCCCGCGATAATCGGCAAACTGGGCACTCGCGCCTGCTCGGCCAATTGCTGCAGTTGGAGTTGCGCGGCGGGCCGTTGCGTGTCGAGGCTGGCGAGCAGGATCTTTTTCCTCAGTCGCTCCCGGAAGCGCAGCGCTAGTTTGCCGGCGGTGGTCGTCTTGCCGGAGCCTTGCAGGCCGACAAGCAGGATCGCCACGGGCGCGGCGGCGTTGAGATTGATGGGAACGGCACCGGCACCGCCCAGAGCCTCGATCATCACGTCGTTGACGATTTTGACGACCTGCTGGCCGGGGGAGACGGATTGCAGCACCTCGGAGCCGATCGCGCGGTCGCGCACCTTGGTGATGAAGTCGCGTACCACGGGGAGGGCGACGTCGGCGTCCAGCAGCGCGAGGCGAACCTCCCGCAGCGCTTCGGCGACGTCCATCTCGTTCAGCGTGCCCCGGCCGCGAAGGCGATCGAACACGCCGTTAAGCTTGTCGGACAGAGCCTCGAACACGTGAAAACCCTCCTGGGGCATGCTGTCGGCACGACCCAAAACGAAGATGCGCCGCTGCGCGAACCCTCGCGGAGCGGCGTAGCCCCCACGTCAGGCGGGGACCGGGTGACTGTGACGGCCCGGATGGGCGGGCTTATGAGGGCAGGGCAGGGGCGCCGTCAAGCGGCCCTGGCCCCGGGGCCGGTCTTAGGGTGCGTGTACGCACGGCCGTTGGCCACGGGTTTCGAGAACCCCGAGGAGCATACAGCGGCACGATAATATGCGATGATGGGGTCGCGACCATCGGGCGCTCGGGCCTGATCGAAAGGAAACGGGAGATGGACGCCAAACAGACGACCTTGAGCCGGCAGGGCAACCGATTGCTCGGCTTACTGACGCCAAAGGATTTCGAACGGCTTCGTCCGAACCTTCAGCCGGTTGTGCTGGAATACAAGGAACCGCTCTACCACGCCGATACGCCAATCGAATTTGTGTGGTTCATCGAAACCGGCGTCGGCTCTCTGGTTAACACCATGGCCAACGGCGACGCCGCTGAGGTCGGAACGATCGGTAACGAGGGGATGGTCGGTCTGCCGCTTGTGCTCGGGGATATCCAGGCGCCTACTGAGGTGTACGTCCAGGTTCCCGGCGCCGGTCTGAAGATGAACGCGGCACTGTTCAGTCGGGAACTGGAGCGGAGCGCATCGATGCGCACGGTGATGCTGCGCTACGCACATGCCGTCTTCAATCAGGTCGCGCAGTCCGCCGCGTGCAACCAGCTGCATTCCCTGAAGCACCGGTGCTGCCGATGGTTGCTGATGACACACGATAGAATGCAATCGGATGAGTTTCTGCTGACACAGGAATTTCTGGCCATGATGCTGGGCGTGCAACGTACTGGCGTCAGCGCCACGGCGGCCGCGCTGCAGCGGGCCGGTCTGATCCGTTACAATCGTGGTAACGTAACGATCACCAATCGTGAAGGGCTGGAGCGGCAGTCGTGCGAGTGTTACGGCATTTCCAAGATGGAGTTCGACCGGCTGCTCGGCGAATGACAGCGTCCGCGAATGCGCTGCTATGAGGCGGCAGTCCGGACCACAGCACCTCGCAAGGTGCGATTGGTGCCCGGCCGGGAAATTGACTGATCAGGCGTGCATCTCGGGCATGTGATTGCCGTACCACATCGCCGGGGAATCGTACCGAAAGGAACAATCTTCCGCGATAATGTCCACGATCGCCGCATCGCTGGTGAACAGATCGGCTGGCCAATCCAGCAGCGGCACCTGGGCAGAAGGTTGCGTCAACCTTTCGCTATCCATCCGAATTTCCCCATATCCGTCGCGGTTTTGCTTCACTGACATAGTCTCACTCATCGCCCAACTCCTTCCAGGACCGCCGCGTTCAGTATTGGGCGGTCACATTTCAAGATTGTCCGAGGGTATCCATGCTTACCATTACGAAAGCGTTGCAGTAACCGCGTCATCGTTTGGCGCCGGTGCGAAAAGCATTACAGGGGAACCAGTGGCGGGGAAATCCGGCAGATTTCGTACGGAAAATTCCGTACCAATGGACGTGCCGCGGCGGCCCGCTACCGCAGAATGACCGTCCGGTTTCGGCTGATGACGAACGCATCCTCGCGTTCGAGGAAATCGCCGACCACTTCCACGAACGCTTCTGGCCGTTCCGCCGCGACCGCGTGGCCGGCATCGTAGACGAACACCAGATGCGCGTCCGGCATCAGATCCTTGTAGATCCGGCCCATCTCCGGTGGGATCACAACATCCCGCGTGCCGAACACGACCAATGCAGGAATCGCCACCCCGCGCATCTGAGCCTCCAGCGCCGGATCGCGATCAGGCCCGCGCAGCCGGCGCGTCAGCGCCACGATCCGCGCGGAGTGCTCCGCATCGACCATCTGGGCTGGCGGCATCCGCTCGGGGTGCGCGTACAACCTCCGCGCGACTTGCTCGGGCGAGCCGGAAGGCGGTTGGGTCCCCTCGGGGCGGATCGCCGCCGGTGCTTCCAGCACCAGCGAGCGGATCAACTCAGGCTGCTGGACCGCGAACCACAATGCGACCTTTCCGCCGAATGAGGTGCCCCAAAGATCGAACCGTTTGAGATCAAGTCGCTCGCAGGCTTTCGCCATTGTCGCCGCGAGCTCCTGCATGGTCTGCGTCCGCTGGTTCTCGACGGCGCCAAAGCCGGGCAGCTCAAAAGCGATCACTCGGAACCCGCGGCATAACAAATCGTGCGCCGGGTTCAGTCGTAGGCCGCCCGCGCCGTGCAGATGCACCAGCACCGGTCCTTCGCCAGCCTCCATATAGCGGATCCGGAAACCGTCCGCCTCAACCCAGGCTTCCTGGAACGGCACGATCGTTGCTCCCTTCAAATGTCGCGGATGTGCGGCAGAACCTTGCGCCCGAACAGTTCCAGCGAAGCGGTCAATAAATCGGGATCGGATGAACCCGGAGTGTTAAAGCCCAGATCGATGATGCCGGCGCCGGTTTGCTCGCGGCAGCGCCTGATTTGCTCCACCACCGTATCCGGGCCGCCGATGAAATTGATCGGCAGCGCGCGATTGACGCTCGGGGGCCGGGATTCACCAGCTATGTTGCGTGTATCCAGTTCCAGCAACGCACTGGCGACGCCGGCACCCAGAGCAAACGCCGCCTGCGCCGGATACGCCTCCATCGCACGTTGTGCTTCCGCATCGGTTTCCGCCAGCACGATATTCGCGCGGAAGATGATCTGATCGGACGCCGGCTCCCAGCCATGGAGCGCGCACTGGTCGCGGTAATAGCCGGTCGCTTTCCCCATCACGTCGAACGGTCCGTAGGATACGCCAAGGCCGATCTTGTTGCGCGCGGCGAACTCCCCTGCCTCGCGGCTCGTGCCCAGAGCGAAGGTCGGCGGATAAGGTTGTTGCAGCGGGCGCGGCCAGACCGATACCGTCCTGTAACGGAAATGCCGGCCCTGCCAGCCGAACGGCTGCGGCTCGGTCCATGCCTTGAGGATCAGCTCCATCCCCTCGTCCGTACGTTCCCGCGATTCCTGGGGATTGAGGTCGTAGGTCAGCGCCTCGTTCGTCGTGCCGCGCAGCAGGCCGACAACCAGCCGCCCGTCCGCCATGGTGTCGAGCATCGCCAGTTCCTCGGCCAGCCGCACGGGGTTGCTGTGCGACACGATCGGGCCGAGCAGGGCGAATTTAATTTTATGCACGCGCGCCGCGAGATAAGCGGCCGCCATGGGCGGCGACGGGGTCAGGATGCGCGGCGAATAATGGTGCTCGGACAGGCTGACCCAATCGAAGCCGAGCTTCTCGACCAATGTAATCCGGTCGACCATGCCCTGATAAACCGCCGTGCCCGCGGCCTGGTCATAAGCGCCGGATGGCATCGGCCAAACCGGCGGCATCGCGTGAGGCGCGTGATAACGCCCGGTTTCGAAATAGGAGACTTTCATGACGGCGCCCCATCCATGCGACTGAATCCGTGTTAACGGACTCGATTGTAGTCGTAATCCTCGCGTGAGCCCCCGTCAGCCCGTAGTCCGGCCGGCAATGGTGCGCGCGTGGCGTTCACTTTCGCGTGGACGTCGAGCGCGGCCTGATCTTTCCACAGTTCGAGCAACGCGAGCTTGTCCGGGTTCAGGACGCTCTGGAATACTTCGAATTGTTCGCATCCGGGCTCTTGCATGACCTCGGCGCAGCGTCCTTTGAACACGTGCGCGAGCTCGGAACCTTTGCCCGGGGCCGCGTCAATCGTGACAACCAATCGGACCGCCATGTTATTGCCTCCCATGCGCCTGTGACGCCGCCGAGTAGTGACCCGCGACGGCCTCCCGTCAAGCGCCTTGTATTCGAAATGCCGCTCCGTTCAGGCGGCCGGCAGCAGCGCGGCGCTGTAGCCTCGCCGCTGCATCGTCTCCAGCTTCAGCTTGATCGGCGTCCCCAACCACAGCGCGTAAACGGAGTGGTCGTCGACCATGTCGTCCGTTAGCGGATGAACCAGAATGTCGAGGCCTTGGCGATTGAGCATCAGCCACGGGATGACGGCCTGGAACGCGTCCGGTTCGAAGATGACGGCGAATTGCGAAATGGGATGGGGTCCGATCGGATCGTCGCTGAGCCGGCCGGCCTGAACCGGGAAGTTCGACGCCAGCTGCTCGCGCAGGCGGGTCGCGACCGGAAGTGTTCCCTGATCGTAATATACATGTACGTGGTAGCCGTGCACCTGAGGCGATCCGGTTGACATGTCGGCCATGGCTGGTCCTCCGTTTGGTTTGCAAAAAGCTTCGCATGCTCTCGCGAGCCGCACAAGAGACTTGGCGACAGCGACTGGGCGACAAAGACTGGGCGCACGGCAAAGTTGCCGTTGCCGGGTGGCGGGCCGTGCCATTGAAGCTCGCTGAGCAGGTCGACATCGCCGCTCAGTCGCGGGCGAATTTACGACTATCAAGTTGCTGAACTGGTCGGGGCGACAGTCGATGGGCCCGGTGATGAAGCCATGGTGATGAAGCCATTATGTAACCTTCCTCCCGCCAGTATCGGCATGGACGACCGTCTCTTCGACCGCTGGTAAGAATAAGTGCCGCACTGACCGCCGGAACAATGGCGAGGGGCCGGAACAGACGTCCTATGGAGGGTTAACGAACTGACCGGCTGTGTGACAGGCGGTTGAAAATCGCTGCCAGTTATTGGTATCGATCGCCCCTTCGGCATAAGTCGAGTCCAATTCCAAATGACCTCAAGGTTCATCAAATTGCTTTTCAGCGCTAAGCTGACAGGAAAGAAGGTTCCATGTGGCGACGGTTCGCGACGCTTAGACACGTGTTTGGCAAGGTCGCTCCGAGCGTCGTCCCTGGGCGTACATGACCATGTTGAGTCAGTGGTTCACTACCGGTGACATATCCGCCGCGCTCGGCATGCCATATCGCTATGACATGTCGCTGGCGGTCCCTTCCTGCCAGGTCGCCACGCTCGCCGCCTTGTGCGCCAGGCGAATCAAGCAAGCCGTGACGTTTTCGCACGACGCGGTCACCAGCATGTCGGAAGACTTTGTGATCCGCGATCATGAGGACCGGCTGGTCATGTGCAATGATGCCTATCGCCGAATCCGTTCCGAGGCCGCACACTTACTCGTACTGGGAATCCGATTCGAGGACATCGTGCGGCACGTCGTCACCGCGAGAAGCAAGCCTGAGCCTGATTTCGACAACGTCGGACCTTATGTGAATGGCAAGGCTTATCGCATTCACGACCTGGCCCAATCGATGCGTGAGGCGTTGGACAGTCGACGTATGCGGCAGGCAGGCGACGGCAGGGAGCAAGCCGCCGGGACCGGTAATAACGGAAGGACGTAATGAATTGATCAACGGGGAGACGGTTTGACCATGCGCCTACTCGTATTCGATGACGATGCCGCCATCGGGCGCCTCGTGGTCAGGCTCGCGGTTCTCGCTGGCCTGAAAGCCGAAGCAGTCACGGATGCAGCCGCCTTCGAGCGTAGCCTCGCTGCCGCGCCACCCGAAATCATCGTGCTCGATCTGCAACTTGGCGGGACTGACGGGGTCGAGCAGCTTCGTTTCCTGGCCGCCCGCCGATACACCGGCTCGATTATCGTGATGAGCGGTTTCGACCCTCGCGTGCTGGAGGCCACCTCGACCGTGGCGCGCAACCTGGGTCTCAACATCGTGGCTGCGCTGCCGAAGCCGATCCGGGTCACTTCGTTGGAACAAATCCTGGAACGGCAGCGATCCATTCCGCGGCCGCTTTCCGCCGAAGGGCTGTTGGCGGCGATCCGAAACAATGAGCTGGTCCTGGAGTATCAGCCGATCGTTTCACGCCGCCCGAAAACATTGAAAAAGCTGGAGGCGTTGCTGCGCTGGGATCACCCGACATTGGGCCGGGTCCTGCCGGGCGAGTTCCTGCCTATCGCCGAGGCCGACAAGGACGTGATCGATGCACTGACGAACTGGGTCATCGGCGCCGCCGTTCAGGCGTGGCGGCTTTTGCACGAACGCGGTGTCACCACACCGATCGCGGTAAACGTTTCGACCCTGAATCTGCATGATCTCACCTTCCCCGACCGTGTCGCGGGCCGGCTGGCGGATGGCGGGATGCCCGCCTCGCAGCTTTGCCTTGAAATCACCGAGACCGCGGCCTCACTGGACGCCGCCCGCATGATGGACGTTCTCACCCGCGTTCGGCTGAAGGGAATACAAATTGCCATCGACGATTTCGGGACCGGCTACTCGTCGCTGAAAGCGTTGCGTCAGTTGCCATTTTCGGAAGTGAAGATCGATCAGTCGTTCGTCTCCGACATGACGACGTCGAGTGACTCCCGTGCGATCGTGAAATCCATCGTGGACCTCGCGGTCAACATGGAGATGGAGACGACCGCCGAAGGTGTCGAAAACGAAGAAACGGCCCGCTTGTTGGAACAGTTCAATGTTGATGCATTGCAAGGATTCCTGTTCGCGCGGTCCATGCCGGTCGATGACGTTCCCGCCTGGCTGGCGACATGGATGAAGGGCGGCAAGACGGCATCAACGCAGGCTAAATCATCGGTACTTTCGTTCGCCATGGATGCGCGAGCTCGGGATGGGGATTGAACGGCGAACGCAGCCGAGCTGAAAACCGCGTTCGTTGGCGGGGCGATCGCCGGTAATTCACGCTCTTCTCGCAGCCGCCCGGAACGCTGGCGTCTCGATTAGGTACGGTACCTATCATATAAATAATCCGGAATGGAACGTACGAGCCTGGCAACCGCGGCTAGTTTTCTCGGTATCTCATTGAGGACATGATACATTTTAGCCGCAGGTGTTGTTCTCCCGCCATACAGCTCCATGTCGGATACCGGACTGACAAATCCAGTCCGGGCACTCATATAAGAATTACTTCAGGGGGGGCGCGTGCGGGGCGCCGGGGAACACCAACTGCGGTTTTGAGACCCAACCGCCGGGCGAAGGTAACCGCGGTGAACACGGAAGGCTCCGACCTATCGGCAAATCGCTTGCTGGCGATGCTGCCCATCGTTGACATTGAGCGTCTCGGGCCGGCGCTGACAACCGTTTCACTGGAAACGGGGCTTGTGCTGAACGAGCCGGGAGACGAACCGGAACGGATCTATTTTCCCCATACTGGAATGATCTCGTTGCTCGCGGTCATGGCGGATGGCAAAGCCGTCGAAACCGCGACCGTTGGACGTGAAGGCGTCGTGGGAGCAATGGCTGGCCTCGGTGTGCATCTCACGCTGACACGAGCCGTCATTCAGGTACCGGTGGTGGCGTCACGCATCTCCGCGGCGCCATTCCGCAGGGCGGTGCAGGCAAGCGAGGCACTGCGCGACATGATCGTCTGCTACAACGATGTGCTGCTCGGGCAGGTGCAAATCACTGCCGCCTGCAACGCTCTGCATCCGCTTCAGAAACGGTTGGCACGGTGGATCCTGCAAACACGAGATCGAATTGATACGGATATGGTGCCGCTGACCCAGGAATTGCTGTCTGAGATGCTTGGCGTGCGCCGCAGCTCGGTCAGTGAGATCGCGAAGAAACTGCAAACTGGCGGCCTTATTCGCTACAGCCGCGGATCGATCGAGATCTTGAAACGAGCAGCGCTCGAAGCGGCTGCGTGCGAATGTTACTCGCTCATCAGCGGTAAATCCAAACGGCTGCGACCATGATACTTCGCGCTGCCTGACTGGTACTGCCTACCGTCAACCTCGGGCTCGACCCGAGGCAGCGCGTGTTAGTGCCCTTGCCACGTCCTCCAGCATCCCCTGTTCCCGCCGCGCCACCGTGACCTCGTGCGCCGTCACTTCCCGTGCCAGCGCGTCCTTTGCCGCCGTTTCGGCAACGCGACGGTTCGCCAGCATTGTCTGGGCCGCTGCCGTGCGAGCCTCGGCGGTCCGCATGGCGTCTGTCAGCCGCGTTCGCTCAATTCGCATGCGCCCCCACCATGCCGAGAATGCCTCGCGGTCGAACTCGCCCGAAACCTGGCGCGCCGCCTCGAGTTCACACCGCATCGTTTCGTCCCGCGCCGCCAACGCCGTTTCCTGAGCCAGCGCCTCGCCAAGGTCACGGCGGGCCTCGTCCGTTTCCACCCGCCGCACGCGGCAGAGTGCGGTCAATGTGTGCATTTCCGGCAGCACGCGTGTCATGGCGCCGGCCGCAGCACATCTCGTAACAACTGAAACGCCGCGATCAGGTCGGTTTGTTCGGCGCGGTCCTGACGCAGCAAGGCCTCTATCCGCGGGCCCAGGGTGAGCGCCTCATCTACTGCCGGATCCGTGCCGGCCCGATAGGCACCCATCCGCACCAGGTCGGCCATTTCATTCTGCAAAGCCAGGATCCCTCGCGCACTGCGAGTCAACGCCAACTCCTCTTCCGTCAAACATCCCTGGGCCGCGCGTGACAGCGACCGCAACACGTCCACCGGTGGATACCGTCCCGCCTCTGCGATTCGGCGATCAAGCAGCACGTGGCCATCCAGGATGCCCCGCACCGCGTCGGCGACGGGTTCATTGGTGTCGTCGCCCTCGACCAACACCGTGAACAGAGCAGTAATAAAGCCGGTCGAACCAGCCCCTTTGTCCTCGCCCGGTCCGGCTCGTTCCAACAGCCGCGGCAACTCCGCGAACACGCTCGGCGGGTAGCCGCGGGTGGAGGGAGGTTCCCCGGCCGACAGCCCGATTTCTCGGGCGGCGAGGCAAAATCGAGTGACGCTGTCCATCATGAAGAGGACGGAGCGCCCCTCATCACGGAAATGCTCGGCGACCGTCATCGCGGTGAAAGCGGCCCGCCGGCGCAACACGGGCGGTGCGTCGGACGTGGCGACAACGACGACCGAGCGGGCAAGTCCCAGAGCTCCCAGATCGTCCTCCAGGAATTCACGTACCTCCCGGCCCCGCTCACCGACCAGAGCGATCACCGCGACATCGCAAACGGCGGCACGCGCGAGCATGGCGAACAGCGTCGACTTCCCGACACCGGAACCTGAAAATAAGCCGAGCCGTTGGCCGAGGCGGCATGTCGTGAATAAATCGAGTGCCCGAACGCCGAGTGTGATGCGATCACCGAGGCGGGCTCGGCTGGTGGCCTCGGGCGGAGTGGCGGATATCGACCGTGGGACGGCTCCGGCCGGGACCGGACCTCGCCCGTCCATTGCTCGAGCCAAGGGGTCAACGACGCGGCCGAGCCAGCCATCCGATACCGAGACAAACCCCGCTGTCTGGGGCAACACCGTTACCAGCTGCCCAGGCCCGAGGCCGTCAAGTGCTCCGAATGGCAGTGCCTGGGCGAGGCCATCGCGGAAGCCGGCGACCTCGGCCCGGACCGAGGCACCGTCGCGACCATTCAGCAGAAGCTGGTCGCCGACGAAGACCTGCCCGGTGAGACCTGCGACTTCAACGACCAGGCCGGACACCGAAACGATGCGTCCGGTGATCGCAAGTGGGGCGATGCCTCGCAACATGGCGCCGCAGGCGTCCATTTTTTCTGTGAGACTAGCTCGTCTCATAAATATCTCCACGCTCCCGTATGAACAGTGTTCCCGGTATGTATTTAAAATCCCTAATGGAACACATGGAGATTTTGAGAAATACACGTGTAAGTGGTAAATATCTATTGGTCCCATACACGCTCAGGTGGTATACAACTGCATATGAATATGGAGAGGGCATCATGCGCGTCCTGCTTGTAGAAGACGATCTCACAGCGGCACATGGCGTGTCTCTGATGCTCAAAACGGCCGGTGCGGTCGTCGAACACGCCGAAACCGGGGAGGAGGCAATCGAACTTACCCGGCATTATGAATACGACATTGTTTTGCTCGATGTGATCCTGCCGGACGTCGAGGGATATGAAGTGGTTCGCCGTATGCGGGTCGCCCGAAACGATACGCCGGTACTCATCCTGTCCGGACTGTCGCGGCCGCAGGCGAAAGTTAAGGGCCTCGGATTGGGTGCTGACGATTTCATCACCAAACCGTTCGACAAGTCGGAGTTGCTGGCGCGGATGCAGGCGATCACCCGGCGCAGCAAAGGGTTCAGCCAGCCGACGCTGCGCCTCGGCGCGATCGAGTTGAATCTCGACAGCCGGGAAGTGACGGTGGACGGACAGGAAGTGCATCTGACTGGCAAGGAGTATTCGATTCTTGAGTTGCTGGTTCTCCGCAAGGGCATGGTGCTGACCAAGGAAGCGTTCCTGAACCATCTTTACGGCGGAATGGATGAACCGGAGATGAAGATCATCGATGTTTTTATCTGCAAACTGCGGAAAAAACTCGCGGTGGCCGGAGCCGACAATCTGATCGGCACGGTCTGGGGTCGGGGCTACATGATCCGTGAGCCGCTGGATGACAACGTCGACCCGGCGTCAATGGAGCCGGCGCCGCGGATCGCGATGCGGCCGTTCGCGGCGTAGAACGAAATCGATTACGCCGGGCGGTTATCGCGCCTTATCGTCGTCCCGTACGTGGATAACGACACCGCCTGTTTCGATCAAACGCCGCCATCCGGGCTCTTGGTCCATCAGTGGAACAATTCGGTGCCCGGACGGAAAAATTGTCCAGGCGATCTCGTACTCCGACAGGGCTCGGTCCAGAGCTTCCTCTTCGGGGGAGGCGATTTGGCGGTACCGACTCAGGAACGCGTCACCGTAGAGGTCGGCGCGGCTGTCGATGAACGGGCGCACGCCCTGGAAAATCAACTGCCCACCAAGGCCGTATTCATTAAGCACGGGTTTCGCACGCAATGATGCCGGCACGTTGTTGAGTGCGGCGGCGAAAGCCGCGCCAGTGTTCTCCGGACTCAGCGGTAATATGGCGCGGATCGCCAGCGCGACGGCGGCGATCGCTGCCGTCGTGATCGTCAGTGGACGCCATATCCGGCTGAGTGCCGCCGCATGCCCGCGGCCAAGACTGACGCCAAGCGGCTCGGCCAGGATCAGAGCGCCGACGATGCCCAGAAGCTGCTCGTTGCGTGCATGGGCCAGTGCGCCGTGAATGAGAGCCAAAAGGATCAGCAACCGAACCGGTGGCAAACTGACCTTGCCGGACAGGCCTAATGCGAGACCAGCAAGGATCATCACTTCCAGCGGTTGGATGCGGCTGAAATCGGTTGGCTCCCACTCGCCGATCCAGGCGAGACTCTGCATGTGCAGCATGTGGATCGGAAACAAGACCCCCGCGAGGCCATCCGGGTTAAGCAGTGCGACTGCCCCGGCGGCGAGGACGAACGAGGTCCAGGCAACGAGTACCCGGCGATGGTTGATACCACGATCGAGCAGGGCCTCGATCAGGAAGGTGCCGGCCAATAGCAGCCCAATCATGAAGCTACCATGCAGGTTTACCCAGATCAGCATCACCGGCAGCAGCGCGACGGATGGCGCGGTGCGATTGGCGCGCGCGGTCACGAGGCCGCCGCACCACGCCACGAGGCACGGCCACGCCAGCAGATGCGGACGCGCGAGCATGGACGGTGCGGCATTTGACAGTGCGACGATCAGGCCCAGTACCGCATAGATGCCCGGAAGGAAGCGCCGCAGGTGGTGCAGCAGCAGCGCGGCCGTCAGTCCAGATGCGAAGGCGGCCAGCACCATGATGCCGGCCATGCCATTTTGCGTCCCGCCCGCCCGGTATGCGAGCGCCATCAGCGTCTCGGCGAGCCACTCATGCGCGAACCACGGACGGTCGCCGGCCGTGTAGGAAAATGGATCGATCGTGGGGATGGCGTGATGGGTCAGGACCCATTCGCCTGTCCGGATTTGCCAAAGCGTGTCGCTGTCATTGAGGATTTGCGGCAGGAACAGCACCAGGGCGAACGTCAGGCAGAACGCCATGACGGGCGCGAGGTCGAAGCGGGCACTGCGGAGACCCGCGCTCATGGCCATGTTGGAATTTGGATGATAATCGGCGAACCAGGCCGTCATTCGGGATGCGTTGCGTACGGTCGGCGCGCCTGACGCCTCGGCGGGGAGTCCGCGCGTGTCACGGCCGGCCTGAAGCATCGTCGAATTTGAAAGTTCGCATGTTTCGATTATAGGCCGGAAATGCTCGCACAAAGTTTTCACCGCGACAGGTCAGCTCTGCCGGCACCGTCGCATCGAGATGGGCTCGGCGGCCATCACGCTTCGCGCGACGGCACGTCAATCGGGGGCAGAGTGATGCGGATCGTGGTGATCGGCACCTCCGGCACCGGCAAAACCACGCTGGCGCGCGAGCTC
>JBEKGV010000006.1:0-17491 GCA_050012615.1 Acetobacteraceae bacterium
CAGATCGGCGATGCTCTGGACCTGGACCCGGGCTATCTCAGCCGCATGCTCCGCCGGTTTGAGCAGGAGGGCTTGCTGGCGCGCCGCGCGTCCGCATCCGACAAGCGGCAAAGCATCCTCGCTCTGACGGACTCTGGGCGCGCGGCCTTCCTTCCGCTGGACGAACGATCGCGGCAAGAGGTTGGTGCCATGCTCTCGGCCTTGCCGGAACCGGCGCAGGAGGCGGTCGTCGACGGCATGCTGACGATCACCGGCCTGCTGTCGGACCACTCCTCGCGGGATTGGGGCATGCGGCATCCGGCGCCCGGCGATATCGGTTGGGTGATCGAACGGCACGGTGCGCTGTATGCTGGGGAGTACAACTTCAATCACAAGTTCGAAGCTCTGGTCGCCAAAGTCGCCGGCGCATTCCTCGATGAACACGATCCGGCGCGGGAGCGCGGATGGATCGCCGAGCGCGATGGAATTCGACTGGGCTCAGTATTCGTGGTGCGTGGAACGAACGATATATGCAAATTGCGGCTGTTGCTCGTGGAGCCGTCGGCGCGTGGACTTGGCATAGGCAAGCGGCTCGTCGAGGAGTGCATTGCCTTCGGACGCCAGTCTGGCTATCGCCGCATGACGCTTTGGACGAACGATATTTTGGTCGCCGCGCGCGGCATCTACCGAGCCGCCGGCTTTCAACTGATCGCCAGTGAACCGCACTGCGATTTTGGTCCGCCAATGGCCGGGGAGGAATGGGAGCTGGATTTGTAGGAGAACGTCATAAGCACAGTCAGCATCAACAATCTTCGCGATGTCATTGTTCTTGTCCAAACAGCACGGCCACCGCCTGCATCAACACCGCCGTCATATTATTCGTCATATGCACCGCCAACGACGCCAGCACGCTGCGGCCGATGTGACGAGCGAGTGAAAATACCACCGCAGCCGGAATCAAAATCAAAATCCGGCCAGGCGAGTCGATCCCATGCAGCAACAACCACGGAACCGCGGTCAGGCCGGCGGTCATGGCGACCGCATACCCGCGTCGACGCAGTGCCTCCCAAATCCAGCCGCGGAAAAACAACTCCTCCGAAACTGGAGCGAGCACCGTCACCAGCGCCACCTTCAACACCACGACCCCCGAGCCGTGATCGCTCAGATCGCTCAGGACATCGGGTGCGACGGATTTGGCGAAATCGCCCAGAGCGGGAAAGGTCGCCGCGAGACCTACGAAGCTCATAAGCCAGCCGATCATCGCCGCGCACAGCAGCACGACCACTCCCACCTGACTGACCGGCCTGATGCCGAGGCCGGCGCGCCGGTCCCCACCACCGGCCCGCCGCCCTTGCCACATCGCGCCAAGGAGCAAGGTCCCCTGGAATCCGCTCGCGGCCACCAGAACGTACACGAGTTGACCCGGCGCGGGGACAGCGATTGGGCCCGGAACCGTCCGCAGCAAAGCCGAACCAACACGGAGCGCCCCGGCGGAAACCAACGCGCCGGCGAACCCGGCGGCGATCCAGGCCAGCATCCCGAGCAACAGGAAGATGGATCCCCGTTGCCCGGGCATCATGGAACTCGTCAGTTGAAGTTCAGCTTCAATCCCGGCTCCGGCCACTGCATCACCCCGAGCCGGCCTGAATCGGACAGAGTGATATAGGCGGTCCGCATGTCCGGCCCTCCGAAGCAAATATTGGTCGGATAGGTGTCGGGCATCTTCTCCGCGCGAACGACATCGCCAGCCGGGGAAATCTCGGTGATGTAGCCGGTCGTCAGTGTCGCGACGCAGATGTTGCCATTCGCCATCACCGCGAGACTGTCGAACCGTGCGTTGCCTCCCAGGCCGGCGATCACGCGACCACTGTGCGGCGTGTGCGGGTTTTTCGCCTTGATGACGCCTGGGGCCTCGATGTCGAACGCCCAAAGCCGAGCGCCTTCCGTGTCGGCGACGTAGAGCGTCTTGCCGTCGGGCGACAGGCCGCAGCCGTTGGGGCTCAGGATCGGATAAGCCAACTCCACGATCCTGGAACCGTCGGGCAGCGCGTAATACAGCCCGCCGTGGTCGCGATGCCGCGCGTACCGCTTGCCCAGGTCGGTGAAGTAAAATCCGCCCGCTTTGTCGAACACCAGGTCGTTCGGCGCTGACAGCACGTGACCGTTCACCTCCTTGTAAAGGAGCTTTGCCTCGCCGGTGTTGGGATCGAGACGCTGGACCGAACCGAACTTGTAGTCAGGGTGGGGACCTTGTCCCATCGAACTGCCCTCGACATACCGGCTGCCGCCGTTATTGCAGAGGTAAAAGAAGCCATCCGGTCCGATCGCCAATCCGTTCGGTCCGCCGCCGCACTGCGAAAATATGCTGACCTTGCCGTCAGCCGTCACGCGCGAGCACCTGTTGTTGCGAATTTCCGTCAGCACGACGGAGCCATCCGCGCACACCACGGGCCCTTCCGGGAACCCCAAACCTGTAGCCAGAATTGTCACGTCGGCCATGATCACGTCCCTCCGGTTATGGTTGGCCGCGAGTGTCGCCGCTCCGGCCGTTCCGTCAACCGTGGGGCGTTAGCGTTGGGCGGACGAAGCCATTCCGATGCGGAAAATCTGACATCCGGGAGCCCGCCGAGCGAAATTGGCACACACCGATCGCGCTTCGGTCTCACTCAAACCCAGTAACTCAGCATGGTATACAGTGTGACGGCGATAAATCACCTGCTGTACCCTAGGCTGAGCGTCCGGCGCCAGCCGCGCCGAATCTTGCGCGATCTGCCAGGCAGTGTGCTCGGCGGGGAAAGCGCCAATCTGGACCGCGCGATCGCGCGCGACCCGTACCGGCGGCGGCTCCGGCGCCAATTGGGCAGCGGCCAGGACCGGTGCCGGTTGAGCGGGAGCCATGGGAATTGTCGTCGCGGCGTTCGCCACCCCGAACAGACTGGCAACCCGGCTCACGGGCGAATTCATCTGGTTGAACCCATCGTCCAACAGGGTCGCCATGTTCTGGTCGCGTTCAGTATTCGAGGCCGCACCCATGACGACGCCGATCAACCGCACACCGCCGCGGACCGCGCTGGTCTCCAAATTGTGGCCCGCGTAATCGGTGAATCCGGTCTTCATTCCGTCGGCGCCCGGATAGGTGCGCAGCATGGTGTCATGGTTGGGAATGACCCGATTGTGCCAAACGAAACCGGATACCCCAAAATATCCGTAGAGCTGCGGGAAATCGAGCACAATGCGGCGCCCCAACATGGCGAGGTCGCGCGCCGTCGTCCACTGATTGGAGTCCGGCAACCCGGACGCGTTGCGGAAACTCGTCCTGTTCATGCCGAGAGCCCGGGCCCGCAGGGTCATCATCTGGGCGAAACGGTCCTCACTCCCGCCGAGAAACTCACCCAATGCGCAGGCGGCGTCGTTGGCCGATTTGGTGACAAGTCCGAGAATGGCCTGCTCGACGGTCAATGCCTCACCCGGCTGCAAGCCAAGCTTGGATGGCGGCTGATCGGCGGCCCAGGCGGAGACCGGGACGTATTGCGTGAGTTGAACGCGCCGGTCGCGCAACGCCTCAAACGTCATATAAAGGGTCATCAGTTTGGTGAGGCTCGCGGGAAAACGCAGCTCATCCTGGTTAACACCCATGATGATCTTGCCGGTCGATGCCTCTACGATGATCGAACTGTAGCGGGCGGAACCAACCTGCGCCGACGCGGATCCACTCGGGATCGCTGCCTGGACCAGGATGAGGCCGAGCAGTGCCGATATGAGCCCGCGGACCATGGCGCGTGGGTTGAATTTCCCCCATTTATTCATGCGTGATCCTGATTTTGGCCCGTGGTTGATGAGTACCCGGACACATCTAACCAGCGCCCGGCTCGCAGTCCAGATGAAAAATTTCTCAATCTGAACTGGTTACAGATCGGTGTTACACGTGCCGCACCGGCTCGGAAATCGCATGGCTGAGTCATTAAAAATTATCGTGTGCCGCGAAACTTCTTGCTTGATCCCAACTGGGCACCCGCCTATATGGGCGATTGTGCAGTGCAGCAAAGGCGCTGAACCGGAATTCCCCGAGGTCGGAGCGGCGCCAAACGTGGGCTCTCCGGCTTCCTGTAGGAGAGACGACAATGAGCCAAAAACCCAGGACGGGTGCTCAGGGCGGACCCGCCTCAGACGACAAAGGGGCCGCGAAACAACCGGCGCCGAGGACCGCCACGGCTAAAGCGGAAGGCATCAGGCCGTCGCCGGCGCTCAGGACGGAGCCGGTTGCCAAGGCTGCACCCGTTAACGAGCCGGCCCCTGTCGTCAAAGTCGAACCCATCGTCAAGGCGGAACCAGTCGTGAAAACTCCTGTCGAATCCCGTGTCGGCACGCCATTACCCGTCAAAGAACCCACACCGATCGCGAAACCAGCAGCCGCCGCCCCGGCGGTAGCCGCGATCGAAAGTATCACGGCGACCGCGGATCACGTCGCGGCCGTCGCCGCGAAGACCGTCCCAACGGTCGTAGCGGTCCAGCCGACGAAAACCACCCTCACCCAAGGAATGAAGACCATGATGAAGAGTACCGAAGACCTCGTCGCTTTTGGCCAGGCGAACCTCGAAGCGTTCGTGAAGTCCGGCCAGATCTGGAGCGCGGGCGTCCAGGAACTGACGAAGCAGTTCGCCACTTCGGCGAAGGCCTCGTTTGAGGAGTCCGTTTCCACCTTCAAGGCGATCAGCACCGCCAAGTCGGTCAAGGAAGCCATCGATCTGCAGAGCACCTTCGCCAAGTCCGCGTTGGAAAAGGCGATGGCCGAGTCGAACAAGCTGACGGACGCATCGATCAAACTGACGGAGCAGACGCTGGCGCCGATCACGGCCCGTGTGACCGTCGCGGTTGAAACTTTCGGCAAGACTCACTGATCAGTCCTCCCGGACCAGTCCGCGGGGATCAGTCCGCCGGTTGCCTGCGGCCGCGTCGTTCCCTCCCTCCCGATCGCGGCCCAGGCTTCGCGGTGAAAACGCCCGGATCACAGGATCCGGGCGTTTTTGATTCTGCCTCGTGAGCGCCGCGATACTCGCAGTCGGTCCGTTGCACCAATCTGGGGCGCGGACGAAGATGGCCGAAAGGGAGGGTCGAAACCATGACGGACACGATCGCCATCGTCACCGGAGGCCTGCGCGGATTGGGCAGGGCGATGGCTCTGGGATTGCTGCGAGAGGGTCATCGAGTCGCCGCGGTCGGGCACATCAGCGAAGACATCGATGAAATATTAACGGCGGCCGCCGGCGATGCCACATGCCTGCTGCCTCTGGTCGCCGATCTGCGGCGGCCCGCCGAGTGCGACCGCGTGTTCGCCGAGACTCGCGATCGATTTGGCGGAGATCCTGGCGTTCTCGTCAACAACGCCGGCCTGACCTTTACCTTCATCGATCCGACCCGGTATCGGCGTGAGAAGCCTCTGCGTTTCTGGGAATGCGGCGATGACATCATCCAGTCGGTGATGGACACGAATTACATCGCGGCGGACCAAATGGCGCGCCGCGCGGTGCCGTTGATGCTGCGAGCCGGATGGGGACGGGTGATAAACGTCACCACCAAACTGGACACCATGAATAGAGCCGGAAGTTCGCCCTATGGCCCATCCAAGGCAGCGCTGGAGATGGCAACTGAAATCTGGGCGAAAGAACTTGCGGGCACCGGCGTGACGGCCAACATCGTCAATCCCGGAGCGGGCGCGAATACTCCCGGGATGGCAACCGAAATGCGGGCTCGTTCAGCTGTCAGCCCGGTGCGGCTGCTGGTGGAACCCGACGAAATGGTTGCGCCATTGTTATTTGTCGTTTCGCGAGCGGCCGACTGCGTAAATGGTTACCGGTTTGATGCGAATAATTGGCACAAGGACCGCGACCCTAAGACAATGACGCGGCCCGCCGGCTTCGTGCTGCATCCGGAAGCCGCGTGGGAAGAAGAGAAATAGGATTAGGGACGTTCGTGCCTCTTGCCGAACCCGAGCGGAAGCGCGAACCTCTGCTGGCACCTGCTGGGGTGCCCTCCTGGACGACGGTATACGAAGCTTCCACGAAGGGGACCTGATCCGATATGATCGGTGCTGACGAGCGTGAAGGAAAAGGCGAGGTGCCGTTGCGTATGAACAGGGCTGAGCGATGAGTGACAGCGACAGACGCGGGGGCGGCAGCACCGACAACCCGAATACCGGCGTGGTGGTCAAGGCGCGGCCCAAAACCCGCAAGCCCGCCATGTATAAGGTGTTGATGCTGAACGACGACTACACGCCGATGGAATTCGTGGTCCACGTCCTGGAGCGGTTCTTCCAAAAGAACCGGGAAGAGGCGACCCGAATCATGCTACATGTCCACCGCCGCGGCGTCGGCGTCTGTGGTGTCTATACGTATGAGGTCGCTGAGACCAAGGTTACCCAGGTAATGGATCTCGCGCGTCAGAACCAGCATCCATTGCAGTGCACGATTGAGAAGGAATAGCGTGAGACCCGCTGTTCGCCGCCGACCCGGGTTCTCCCCGGGGACCATGTAGACCAGGAGCAGAGATCCCATGCTATCACGCAATCTGGAGCAGACGCTTCACAGAGCCCTGTCCCTGGCCAGCGAGCGCCGCCACGAGTACGCGACTCTGGAGCATCTGCTCCTGGGCCTTACCGATGACGTCGACGCCGCCACTGTCTTAAAGGCCTGTGGCCTCGACCTGGACAAATTGCGCACCGATCTGGGCGAATTTCTGGACAAGGACCTCGCCGGCCTGGCCACCGACCGGCCCGGCGATCCGAAACCGACCGCCGGGTTCCAACGTGTGGTTCAGCGCGCCGCGATCCATGTGCAGTCGTCCGGTCGCGATGAGGTCACCGGCGCCAATGTCCTGGTGGCGCTGTTCAGTGAGCGAGAGAGCCACGCGGTCTATTTCCTGCAAATGCAGGACATGACACGACTCGACGCGGTGAATTTCATCAGCCACGGCATCGCCAAGGCACCGGGCCGTTCCACCCAGCGGCCTGTACTGGGCTCCAACAACCAACAGCCAAACGAAAACAACCCCGAGCAGGAACGCGAAGAAAAGCCGAACCGCCGAGGCAACCAGGACGCTTTGACGAACTACTGCGTGAACCTGAACAAGAAGGCGATGGCCGGAAAGATCGATCCGCTGATCGGCCGCGACCTGGAGATCGAACGGACGATCCAGATCCTCTGCCGCCGGACCAAGAACAATCCGCTGTATGTTGGCGATCCGGGCGTCGGCAAGACCGCCATCGCCGAGGGGCTCGCCAAGCGGATCGTCGAGGGTGATGTGCCGGAAGTGCTCGCCAAGTCGACGATCTTCGCGCTGGATATGGGCGCGCTGCTGGCCGGGACACGCTACCGCGGCGACTTCGAGGAACGGCTGAAGGCGGTAGTGAACGAGTTGGAGGCGATGCAAGGCGCCATCCTGTTCATCGACGAAATCCACACGGTGATCGGCGCCGGCGCCACCAGTGGTGGAGCGATGGATGCCTCCAACCTGCTGAAACCGGCATTGGCGTCGGGCAATCTGCGCTGCATCGGCAGCACGACGTATAAGGAATTCCGTAACTATTTCGAAAAGGATCGCGCGCTGGTCCGCCGCTTCCAGAAAATCGACGTGAACGAGCCGAACATCGAGGACAGCATCAAGATCCTGCGCGGCCTGAAACTGAATTACGAGAAGCACCACAAAGTGCGCTACACCGACGAGGCGATCCGCGCGGCCGTCGAGTTGTCGGCGAAATACATCAACGATCGGAAGCTGCCTGACAAGGCGATCGATGTGATCGACGAAGTCGGCGCCTCGCGCATGTTGCTACCGGAAAACAAACGCCGGAAGACCGTCACCCTGCGCGACGTCGAGGAAATCGTCGCCAAGATCGCGCGCATTCCTCCCAAGAGCGTGTCGGCCGACGACAAGGAGACGCTGCGCAACCTGGAGCGCGACCTGAAGTCGATGGTGTTCGGTCAGGACAAGGCGATCGAGGCTCTGGCCGCGGCGATCAAACTGGCGCGTGCGGGACTGCGGGAGCCGGAGAAGCCGATCGGCAACTACCTGTTCTCCGGCCCGACCGGCGTCGGCAAGACCGAGGTGGCACGTCAGCTTGCCTCCACCATGGGCATCGAACTGATCCGCTTCGACATGTCGGAATATATGGAGCGGCACAGCGTCTCTCGGCTGATTGGTGCGCCGCCGGGTTATGTCGGATTTGATCAGGGTGGATTGCTGACCGATGCGATCGATCAACATCCGCACGCGGTGTTGTTGCTGGACGAAATCGAAAAGGCGCATCCGGACCTGTTCAATATCCTGCTGCAGGTGATGGATCACGGGAAGTTGACCGACCACAACGGCAAATCGGTCGATTTCCGCAACATCATCCTGATCATGACCACCAACGCGGGCGCGTCGGATCTCGCCAAGGAAGCGATCGGTTTCGGACGCGAAACGCGCCAGGGCGAGGACGACGAGGCGATCAAGCGGCTCTTCACTCCGGAGTTCCGCAATCGGCTGGACGCGACCATTAGCTTCGCTGGCCTGACGCCGGAAATCGTCGGCCGCGTCGTGGAAAAATTCGTGATGCAGCTGGAAGCCCAGTTGGCGGACCGCAATGTGACGATCGAGGCGTCGTCGGCGGCGAAGGAATGGCTCGCGGAACGAGGCTACGACAGACTGTATGGCGCTCGGCCGTTGGCGCGCGTGATCCAGGAATACATCAAGAAGCCGCTGGCCGAGGAGTTGCTGTTCGGCAAGCTGGTTAAGGGTGGCTCGGTCAAGGTGACGATGAAGGACGATAAGCTGGCGTTCGAGATCATCGAAGCGGCGGTGCCGGCATTGGCAAAGCCGGAAGGTGAGGACGAAGGCGGCGCCGGCAAGGAACCGGAAGCGGTAGAGTAAGAGGGCCCTCTTGGCAGGCAGGTAGAGGGGCATTTTCGCACCTCGGTCGCCTTTGTTGTCGGCCGACAGTTAGTTGTCGTCGTGGCGGGGCTTGACCCGGCCATCTCTCGCGGCACGGTGCCGACGCAGGGCATGACAAGTCGAAAGGGGACACAACCATGGACGATCTGACCCAGGTGGGCGCTGTCTGCGGCCCTGATGGCTGCGACGAAAGCACCTCCGCCGAAACTCTCAACCCCCAATCCGTCGCCGGCACGCGGATCGACATCGTATCGGATGCGATTTGCCCATGGTGCTATATCGGCAAGCGCCAGATGGAACGCGCGCTGGTGACCCTCGGCGGCGAGGGGTTGTCGTTTTCGATCAACTGGAATCCATTCCAGCTCAATCCCGACATGCCGAAGGAGGGCGTCGATCGCGCCCAATACCGTGCCTGGAAGTTCGGCAGCGCCGAGAAGGCCGCGGCACTCGACGCGCGGATCGTCGATGCGGCGGGGCAGGTCGGCCTGGAATTCCATCCGGAACGGATCAAGCGAACGCCGAACACGATCGACGCCCACCGGCTGATTTGGTTCGCCGGTCAGAACGGTGTGCAGGATGCCGCCATGGAAGCTGTGTTTCAGGCGTACTTCATCGACGCGGGGGACATCGGACAGCATTCGGTGCTGGCGGATTGCGGCGCTGCGGCTGGGCTGGATCGGGGTCGGGTGATGACGTTCCTCTCAGGTGACCTCGCGGACAAGGAAATGCGCGCTGCGGACGTGGCCGCGCGAGAGGCAGGCGTCAGCGGCGTGCCGTCATTTTTCCTGGATGGATATGGGTTGTTCTCGGGCGCGATGCCTGCTGAGTCGATGGCGGATGCGTTCCGGCGAGGGAACAAAGCGCTGCGGGAGCGGGGAGGGGCGTAGCGCAAGCCTGACCTTCGAGCCGCTCGCGCCGCGACGACAAGCTCACTCTTCCGAGCACATTCATCGATATGGACGAAGGGCCTGCATGAGCCTAAGGCATTAGCAGGTATTACCTGTTGATAACAGGAGGCTTGTCATGGCGGTTTCCGTCGAGCTCGATGATGACCTGAAGGGTCGCGTGCAGCAACTCGCGAAGGCGCGCCGGCGATCGCCGCACTGGGTGATGCACGAGGCGATCAAGCAGTATGTCGAACGTGAGGAATCTCGCGAGAGCTTCAGGCAGGAGGCACAGGACTCATGGGCCGCGTATCGGGAGACCGGACGCCATGTGAGCGGAACAGAAGCCCGTGCCTGGCTGAACAGATGGGGCAGTGACGCCGACGCGGAGCCGCCGGAGTGCCACGAGTAATCGTGACGGAAGGGGCGGTTTTTGGCTTGGAACGCTGCCGCCGATTTCTGGCTCCGAAGAACGCTCGGGCTGCGATCCGGGCTGGCCAGGAGATAGCTCGTCATTTTCTGCTGCTGGAAGCGACACCCCAAATGGGCAGGCCACTGGATGATGCGCCTGAATTGCGCGAGTTGATCATCGGCTTCGGTGAGTCCGGTTATGTGGCGCTGTACCGTTATGAGCCTGCCGATGACGCTGTCTATGTGCTCGCATTTCGGCATCAGAAGGAAGCCGGGTATTGAGAAAAGGTGAGCGGCGGGGTCCCGAGAGTTCCAGATTCACACAAAGCATGTATTGTTCACGTCGGCATTTCCTCGATGCGGTCCAGCCAATCGTTGACCAGGCTATGGAAAAGCTCAAGGCGATCGACGGGCCAACCGTGATCGGCACGGTCCATGACGGCGAAAGTGGCGCGCGGATAGTTTTCGATGATTTGCCAGGCATCGCGGTACCCGACCGCCGTGTCCTGGCGTCCAGTGATGATCAAGGTCGGCGCCCCGAACGGAACGGTCAATGCATCCACGTCAAATGAGAAGCCATATCGAGAAGTATCCGCGCGGATTTCCCTGGTGACTTCAGCCGCGACACTTTAGGCCCGGCGAACTTCTCGCGATATGGGCTGCAACGCGCGAATGAAATCTGCTCGCACCACCAGGACTTCTTTTAATTCCTCCCGTTCGGTATCGCTGAGTGCGGCCATGACCCGATCGTCCCGGATGAGCGGCTGAAATACCGGAAGTGTACGCCTGGCGTTGTCGGCGATGACACACGGCATCCGCAGCAGCAATCCGTCGATGGCGGCGGCGCGGTCACGAACGACGCCGCGAGCGAGGTAAGCGCCCAGTGATGTTCCGGCGAGAGCGAAGCGACGCCCAGGCAGCACGCGATCGATGAACCTGAGCACGACGGTCAGAATGTCGTCCTGCGTCCTAACCCATTCCTGGCTGATCGACTGCCCCATTCCGGGTAGGTCCAGGTAATACCGCTGCCACCCGGAGCGGCGCGGGAAGATCGGTTCGTAATCCATCGCCTCGATATGATGATCCATCGACCAGCCATGCAGCAAAATGACAGGCCGTCCCTCACCGAAGGTTTCGTAATGGATTTGCACGCCATCGATCTCGCACCACATGCTGTCCTCCTGCCCCGCTCCGCTGAACGTCGCCGCCAGACATCCGGAAAGACCCGGGAGGCCGGACCGCGCTCCCTCATGCATCTGCCTCCGCCCGGAGACGAGTTTTCTCCCTCCGTAGATCAGAACGCAAGATATCGCGCGCGAACGATCCTGGGCCGTTACGAATGTTTCAGGGCCGGCCAAGGCATTTACCATCCAGGCCCGCTCGTGATAGTTCCAAACGCGGAAACCAACCCAGGAGCACCGTCATGACGTCCACGCATCCGGAAACGCTCGCCCTTCATGCCGGCTGGCGCCGCGACAGCGCGACCAATGCCGTGGCCGTGCCCATCTATCAGACCACGTCCTACCAGTTCGACAGCTCCGAGCACGCCTCGAACCTGTTCGCGCTCAAGGAGTTGGGAAACGTTTACACCCGCATCATGAACCCGACGAACGATGTGCTCGAACAGCGCCTCGCGGCGATCGAGGGCGGTGTCGCGGCATTGGGCCTCGCCTCCGGCCAGGCCGCGTCGGCCTACACGGTACTGAACGTGGCTCGCGCGGGCGACAACATCGTCAGTTCGACGGATCTTTACGGCGGCACCTGGAATCTGTTCGCCAACACGCTGAAGGACCAAGGCGTCGAATGCCGGTTCGTCGACCCAACCGACCCCGAAGCGTTCGCCCGCGCCACTGATGACAAAACCCGCGCCTACTACGCGGAAACGTTGCCAAACCCGAAACTGATCCCGTTTCCGATCGCCGAGGTCGCGGCCATCGGCCGTAAGTTTGGCATCCCGCTGATCATGGACAATACAGCCGCACCCCTGCTGGTGCGCCCGTTCGATCATGGCGCGGCCGTGGTAATGTATTCGACGACGAAATATATCGGGGGACACGGCACCTCAATTGGCGGCGTCGTCATCGATGGCGGCAATTTCGACTGGGAGGCTCATCCAAAGCGGCAACCGATGCTGAACACGCCGGATCCGAGTTATCACGGCGCGGTGTGGTCGCAGGCGGTGAAACCACTAGGGCCGATTGCATATATCCTGAAAATGCGCGTCACCCTGCTGCGCGATCTTGGCGCGGCGATGGCACCGTTCAACGCATTCCTGTTCCTGCAAGGCGTCGAAACCCTCGCGTTGCGCATGCGCGCGCACAGCGAGAACACGCTGGCGGTCGCCAAGTATCTGTCCGGCCGCAAAGGCGTCACCCGCGTGATTCACCCATCGCGCCACACCGGCGTGGGAGCGGAACGGACCGCCAAATATCTGACCAAAGGCATGGGCGGCCTGTGTGGCTTCGAACTGGCGGGAGGCAGCGACGCGGGCCGCAAATTCATCGACTCCCTGAAGATGCTTTATCACGTCGCGAACATTGGCGACGCGCGCAGCCTGGCGATCCATCCCGCGAGCACCACGCACTCCCAACTCACGGAATCGGAACAAGCGTCGACCGGCGTGACGCCCGGCTATGTGCGGTTGTCGATCGGCATCGAGCACATCGACGACATTATCGCTGACCTCGACCAGGCGCTGACCGCGGCCGGCGCGTGACGACGCTGACCGGGGTCCATCTGGTCGGCAGTGTGCCGATGCCTGACGCGGAAACCGTATTCCGTACGGTCGCGCGCGAACTGGGCCCCTGGCTGGCGCGCATCCCCGATGGCGAAACCGGCAACCGGCACCGTTGGATCTGGTGGCAGCGGGAGATGCTGCTGCACCATCCGGCGATGGAACTTGACCCGGTCACACCGCCGTTCGAGCTGCGCCAATGGGACGGCGTCGTGGTGCGCACCACCGAGTGGCTGCGATTCCGCGCGGACGTCGATCCGGCCACGGTTACGTTCCACACCGGCTACGCCGAAGCCGCGATCGAGTCCTACGCGGTGTTTCGAAGATTGCGCGACGCGGGGGAGCTGCCGTCCGGTCTCCGGTTCCAGGTTTGTCTGCCGACCCCCATGTCGTCCGGCTATATGTATATCAGCCCGTCCTCGCTGGCTGCTTATCTGCCGGTCTACGAGCGTTCGCTGCTCGCGGCGCTACGACAGATTGTCGATACGATCCCGCACCAGGATCTGTCGATCCAGTGGGATGTTTGCCAGGAAGTCCTGATTTTCGAGCAATACTTCCCACACCGCCCCGCCTCCTACAAAACCGACATCTTCGCCGAACTCGCTCGACTGGGCGATGCGGTGCCGGCTGACGTCGAGTGCGGGTATCACCTTTGTTACGGCTCCCCGCGTGACGCGCATCTGGTGATGCCAAAGGACACCGCGATCCTGGTCGAGATCGCCAATGGCGTAATCGATCGTCTTGGACGGCGGTGGGATTTTCTGCATCTGCCCGTCCCACAGGATCGGAGTGACGCCGCCTATTTCGCGCCGCTTCGGGATCTGCGTTTACCGGCCGGTACGACGCTGTATCTGGGTCTGATCCACCATGACGACGCCTCGGGTGATCAGGCCCGCATCGCCGCCGCTTCCGCCGTCATTCCCTCGTTCGGTGTTGCTACCGAATGCGGCTGGGGTCGCGGCGATCCGGAGCGAATCCCAGATCTGCTCGCCGCGCATCGGCACGCGGTGGAACATTGATGCCGGTTGCCCTGATCACCGGCGGCGCACGCGGCATCGGCGCCGCCATAGCAGCCAGGTTGCGGGACAATGGCTGGGACGTGGTCGTCGCCGACCGCGATCCCGCCTCGATCGGGCGTTCGGTCATTTGCGACGTTTCCGGCGAGGCTGCGGTGACCGCCTTGATCGACGGGATCTGCGAGACCGAGGGGCGTCTCGACGCACTGATCTGCAACGCCGGTTTCGGCATCCGCAAGCCCATCGCGGAATTGTCGCTGGCGGAGTGGTCGTCGGTGCTGGCGACAAATCTGACCAGCACGTACCTGCTGGTTCGTGCCGCCGAGTCGTTGTTGCGAGCGGCGAACGGCTCGGTCGTCACCATCGCCTCCACCCGCGCCCACATGTCGGAGCCGAATACCGAAGCTTATGCCGCGTCAAAAGGCGGCCTTGTCGCGTTGACCCATGCACTGGCGATCAGTCTCGGGCCCGACGTACGGGTGAACTGCGTCAGTCCGGGATGGATTTTGACAAAAGGCCCAGTGCCGACGTCGGAAGAAAAAGCGTTTCATCCCGCTGGCCGGGTTGGCTCGGCGGAGGATGTCGCGGCGCTGGTCGCGTTTCTGGTCGGTTCGGACAGTCATTTCATCACCGGCTCGGAGTTCATTATTGATGGTGGCGTTACACGCAAGATGATTTATCCAGAGTAATGCGATTGGAATTAAATTCTGATTGGCTATTGCTGTCCTCTCGACATCATGGCCGAAATTACCTCAACGTCATGACCGGGATTCCCCAACGTCATGGCGGGGATTCCTCAACGTCATGGCCAGGATCCCCAACGTCATGACCGGGATTCCTCAACGTCATGCGCGGGATCCTCAACGTCATGGCCGGGCTTGACCCGGCCATCTATAGAGGCACGTGCGGCGATTGATGGCCGGGTCGGTGAGTGTCAAGCCCGGCCATGACGGTCAAGGCATATTGCCGCTGTTAAAAGCTAGATTATCCTGACGCACACGCCGAACCCGGGAGTAAGAACCATGCCGATGATGGCGGACGAACCGGAACTTCTGTTCGAGCCTTTCCCCTCCGACGACCTGCGCCGGTTCATCGAGGATAACGTCGCGACGTTCACCATGGCGATGACGGGTGCGCTGGACTATCAGCCCGTCGGGTATTTTCTGCGTCAGGAGCGTGGGGAATGGGTCGGCGGTTGCATGGGCTACGTCTGGGCCAACTATTTGCACGTACAATGGCTGTGGGTCGCTGCATCGTTGCGAGGCCGCGGTCACGGCACAAGGCTGTTGCGTGCCGCCGAAACGATGGCCGCCGACAACGGGGCCGCGCGCGCCACACTCGATACATTCAACCCGGCCGCGAAAGAATTTTACATCCGGCAAGGCTATGAGGTCTTCGGAACGCTGGCGGACTACCCACCGGGCTACAGCAAGTTTTTCCTCACGAGAACACTTCCGCGGCAAGGTGTCGTTCCAGCGCGGTAACTTCTTCACCCACGAAGCGAATTCCAAGCTTGCTCCTGCGCCACAACACGTCCTGGGCCGTGCGGGCCCATTCCGACCGCACCAGCCAGTCGACCTCCCGTTCGGTCAGATCGGCGCCGATCGTGACGCCCATGTCCTGCCACGACCGCGCGTCACCCATCAGCGCAGCGGCCCGCGTGCCATAAGCGCGTGTCAGCCTCGTCGCGGTAGCCACCGGCAGAAACGGATACCGCCGGACCAAATCGTCCCGTAGCGCGGAAAACCCATTCCAGGGGAAGTCGCCGCCGGGAAGGTGCGCGTCAGATGTCCAACGCGGCTTCAAGCCTGGAAACAGCGATGCCAGACGATCCATCGCGGCCTCCGCCAGGCGGCGAAAAGTCGTGAGTTTGCCGCCAAAAACGTTCAGGACGGGCGGCGTTCCGGTCAATTCTAACTCGTAGTCGCGCGTTGCCTCCTGCGCCGCGGTGGCTCCGTCGTCCCGCAGAGGTCTGACGCCCGCATAACTCCAAACGACGTCCGCCGGTGTGACGGGATGGCGGAACCACGCACTCATGGCGTTGCACAAGTATTCGATTTCTGAAGTCGAGATCGCCGGACACGTCAGATCGCCAACGAAATCCTCGTCCGTGGTGCCGATCAGAGTGAAATCGTTCTGCCAAGGAATGGCAAAGCAAATCCGTCCATCCGGGTTTTGCAAAATATAGGGACGGTCGTGAGTGAACAGGCGCCTCACGACGATGTGGCTGCCTTTCACGAGACGGATCCTCGCCGGGTTTCGCTGTCCCATAACGTCCGACAGCACGCGCGAAACGTAAGGACCCGCGGCGTTGATCAGGACTCGTGCACGTTCCTCCGTCCCATCGGAGAGTGTCAGCGCCCAGAGCGGGCCGTTTGCTCGAGCGGTTTCGCATCTCGTGCGTGGCCTGATATCCGCGCCGCGATCGGCGGCGTCTCGCGCCGTCAGCACGACGAGGCGCGAGTCATCGGCCCAACAGTCGGAATATTCGAAGCCTCGCCGGAGGTCGTTTTGGAGCGGTTCGCCAGCAGGATCAGTCTGCAAATCCAGTACGCGCGTGGGTGGCAGCAAATGCCGTCCGCCGAGGTGATCGTAAACGAACAAACCCACACGCAGCATCCACCATGGGCGGCCGCCCGCTCGATACGGCAGCACGAAACGCAACGGCCAGATGATGTGAGGCGCCGATCGCAACAGCACCTCGCGCTCGGTCAAAGACTCTCGCACCAGGCGGAATTCACGAAATTCCAGATATCTCAGGCCGCCATGAATGAGTTTGGTGGAGGCCGAGGACGTTCCGCTGGCGAGATCCCCTTGCTCCAGAAGCAGCACTGACAACCCTCGGCCCGCGGCGTCCCGCGCGATGCCGGCGCCGTTGATCCCGCCACCGATGATCGCGAGATCGAAAATCTGGTTCTTCCCGGTGGTGGTCACGGTGCCGCGACAGGTCCCCCGGACGATCCCCCGATCAAGTCGGGGGAGGGGGATGACGGGGTGGTCAGGTCCGGCCGGCTCACGGTTGATCGTCGGGCGACTCGATCACCGTGCCGGTGTAAGGCTCAACGAAAACGAGATGATCGTGCACCGTTTTGACGCCAGGAACGTTCTCGGCGACCACGCAGATCGCGCGGCGTTCGTCCGGGTTGGTGATGGTGCCCCAGACATCGACCACACCGTTCACCACGGTCACGTTCAGCGTCGTCAACGGAGCCCAGGATGCGGCTTCCAGACCGGCGAGGATGTTGGTGCGGATGGTGCGGTCGTCGTCCCGCGTCTCCGGCGGCTTTGTGTCGCGCTCATGGGTCAGCAACGCACGCAACAAATCGGAACGAGCGATCACGCCAACCATACGCTCGTTCTCGGTCACCGCGACGCGCTTGATGCGCTGCTTTTCCATCGTTTCGACGACGTCTTCCAGTGGCGCATCAGGGGAAACGCAGATCACATCGGGGGTCATGATGTCGCTCACCCGCCTGCCATGGGCGCGAGTGAAATCGAGCGCCTGGCGGCCGGGAGATACCAGCACGCGCAACCACCAA
>JBEKGV010000007.1:0-17019 GCA_050012615.1 Acetobacteraceae bacterium
TTTTTCGCTGGAGATGGCGCTGTCCGACCTGGCCGGACCTGAAGCGTTCCAGCCCACGATCGCCGCTGTCAAGGCGAGCGAGGTCGGCCTCGTCGCGATCACGATCCTGCGTTTCGGCATGGGGTGGGACCGGTTCAATCCCGGCCTTGGGTTCGCGGCGATCGCCGCCATGGGCATGGTCGCCGGGGTCCATCCGGACCTGACGACCGCGGAGATGTCGAGGTCCATGGTCGGGTCAGTCGCGCCATTTCTGGTATTCTTCTGCGCGAAGCCGCGTGGCTGGGGACGTGCGATCCTCAGGGCCGTCACCATTGCCCCCTCGCTATCCGTCCTGTTGGGTTTCGCGCTGGATGTGGCCGGCCTGCGGCCGGTGTTCATGGAAAGTGGCGGAGCTCGTCTCGCGGGGCTTGGCCATCCGGCCTTCCTCGCCAGCGTTTGCCTGCCGGCCATCTACGCCGGTCTACTGCAGTGGTTGCGCAGCTTGTCGACGCGAACGGCGCTGCTGATAGGCGTCAACCTGATCATCCTGCTCCTGACCGGCGCCCGCGCACCCGCGGCCTATGCGGCCATCGTTATCGGCGGCAGCCTGATGTTTGCTCCCGACGCCGCCATGCCGCGCGCTCACCGCCTGGTTCTGGTAGCCATCGCCGTGCTCGCGGTACCCATGGTGCTGATCCTTGGCGAGACTTACAGTTCGCTTCGTCTGTTCGAGACCCTCGCGAGCGCGGCCGGCAATCTGAGCGGCCGCGACCTCCTCTGGCCCGAGTTCGAGGCCGCCGCCGCGCAGGCGCCGTGGTTCGGATGGGGCATAGGCTCAGGCAATCTCGTCATCCCGCATGGCAGTCAACTCGCGCAACTTTTGGGCACCTCCGCCGCGCATAACGAGTATCTCCGAATTCAGGTCGAAGGCGGGTATGTCGGGCGAACATTGCTGATCGCGATGTTCGTGGTGTGGGTCACCTCGCGCACGCGACGATTGCCGCGATTGGAGCGTTTCGTCATGCGCCTGATCTTTCTGACCTACGCCGCGCATGCCGCCACCGATAACATTTTGATTTCCACGCCCGCTTGCGTGTTTTTCGCATTCGTAACCGCGGTGTACGCAGAGTCAGACGATACAGCGACCCATCGCTTGCGAAAGCCGATCGACGTGGCGTAGGGAACGCTCCGGCTTTGCTGAAGGAGCCGAGTGTTGGCCGTGAGATTCCGCGTTTTAGCCCTGGTGGCGACTTGCTTCGTCCTGGGTCTGGGCTTACCGAAGGCCCCGGCGGCCGGGCTGGCGTTTGTCGTTAATTCGTCGAGCGCCTCGATCAGCGTGATCGACATGTCGGAGAGAAAGGAGCTTCGGCGCGTCCCGGCGTTGCGAGAGCCGCATCACCTGATGCTGACCCCGGATGGCAAGAGCCTGTTGGTCGGAGATACCACCGGCAATCAGATCCTGTTCCTCGATCCGGCCACCGGCGACGTCCAGCGGCGCGTGCCGGTCTCGGACCCGTATCAGCTCGGATTTAGTCCGGATGGAAAATTTTTGGTCGTGAACGGACTGGCCCGCAACCAGGTCGATGTCTACGACACCGTGGAGATGGCTTTGATCAAGCGCTTTCCGGTCGAGTCGACACCGAGTCACCTGGCCTTTTCACCGGACTCTCATACCGTGTTCGTGTCGTTACAGGGCAGCGATAAACTGGCGGCGTTCGACCTGACTTCGATGACGCCGCTGTGGACCGAGCCGGTCGGACCAACGCCGGCGGGCGTGCTGTGGCTGAATGACAAGGTGCTGGTCGCGGATATGGGCGCCGATTATGTCGCGGTGGTGGATCCGGAGTCCGGCAAGGTCACGGACCACATCGTCACGGGAAAAGGCGCGCATAACCTGTTTCTGTCACCAGACAAAAAAATCCTCTGGGTCAATAATCGGGTGGCCGGCACCACTTCGGCGCTCGACGCCGAAACGTTGAAGATGATGCGGACTTACAACATTCCCGGCGGGCCGGACGATATCGACTTCGCGCCGGATGGAGATCTTTGGATCACCCGCCGCTTCGCGGAGAAGGTCGCCATCCTGCATCCCGATACCGGCGACTTTGAAACGATTGACGTGGGCCGCTCGCCGCATGGCGTATGGCTGAACCCGGCGGCGACGAGCCCTTGAATGGTTGATCCGTTCGACCTCGCCGCCGGCTGGCTGCACGAGACTTTCGTGATCCCGGTGCTGTATGCGTTTGGCCTGATGCGCTGGGAGGAACTCGCGCAGGGCTGGGTTTTGTTCGTGGTTTACGGCGCGGTGCAGGTGGTGCTGACCTTGGCCATCTGCCTACCGCTGGAGCGGTGGCGTCCGGTCGAGCAATGGCCCGACAAACACGCGGTGGGAGTCGACATCTTTTACACCGTGCTGTCGCGGGTCGGTGTGCTGCCGCTGGTGACGTTCGTATTGTTTTATCAGGTCCAGGTGGCGCTGAACGGATGGATCACCGATCACGGATGGATCCCGCCGACACTGGAGGGGTTGATTCCGCCGCTGATCGGTCATTCGCTGCTGACCTTCGCGATGTACGCCGTCATTTTGGATTGCGCGGATTATTGGCGGCATCTTGTGTCGCATCGGATCGGATGGTGGTGGGCGCTGCACTCGGTACATCACGCGCAGCGGCAGATGACCTTCTGGTCGGATGACCGCAATCATTTTCTGGACGATATGATCGCGTTCATTTGGTTCGGCCTGATCGCACTGGCGATCGGAGTGCCGCCGTTACAGTTTCCCCTGCTCGTGCTGGTGCTGCGCTTCGTTGAGAGCCTGTCGCACGCGAATGCTCGCGTTTCGTTTGGCGTTGTGGGGGAGAGGTTGCTGGTTTCGCCTCGGTTCCACCGCGCTCACCACGGCGTGCTGGCGCATGGGCGGCGTAGTTGCAATTACGGCGCGGTGCTGCCGTGGTGGGACATGCTGTTTGGCACAGCGGATTTCTCCGACGAGTATGTGCCGACGGGCGATCCGACTGCTGAGGAGGCTTTGGCTACGGGTTCATGGTTCGCCCAGCAGCGCTCGGGATTGCGGCGGCTTTGGTTGACGGTGGTGTCAGGCGGGAAGGAAGCCTGAGTTGAAGGTGGGCGCGGCGCCAATCGGGGCGCACAGCCGCTGATTTGTCATGCTCGGGCTTTGACCCGAGCATCCGCGGCGGCACGGGCGTGGCGTAATTGTCATCCCCTTCCCACGACTTGTTCGGGGAATCATCCAGGGGGACGTGTCGCGGCAGAGTGCGGCTATAGGTGGCCGGGTCAGGCCCCACAGGCGCTAAGTTAAGAGGCCCGCACCTCAATTTACGCGTCATGGCCGGGCTTGACCCGGCCATGACGCGTAAATTGAGGTGCGGGCCAGACGAAGTTGGCCCTAATCAGGTTCATCCTCAGACGGGGTCGAAAGACTTTCATCCTCGGAATAATTGGCCGCGATCTCCTCGGCGACGATCCGCGTCACGTCGCCGGTCAGCCGTCGCATATCCCACTCGGTGATCCAGCCTTTGATGTATTGCCGCATCGTTCGGGTCGCGGTCCGTTCCGGCGGATCGGTCGCGGGAGGTTCCCAGTCGTACGCATTGCGATAAATCTCGCTCAGCCGCAGGTTGGCGCGCGAAAGTTCGTCGATCCCCGGGACGCGCAGCCGGCGAGAGCGCACCGTCTGCATGATATGGGCCATCGCTGTTTTCGCCAGCCGTGCCTCGTGATGCCGTTCCTTCAGACGGAGCCGGTCGATCAATCGAACTTCATCCTCTCGTTCTTCAATCACGGCCGTCACAAAATCGTCGGTGATGGCATAAGCGGCGACGATCCCTGGATAAGCGCGCGCACCCTCCAGACCCAGCCAGTTCGCCAACCACGCGTAAGCGAAACCTCGGCGCAGCGGAGTGTAACGCCCGATCAGCTCGACCTCATCGAACAGCAGACACCATCCGGCATACCCGGCGGCGTGCAGCAGCGCGGTCAGGAACTGGATCCGCTGCTCCACCAGCGGTCCAATCGCGGGCAGCCGAAGGTCGAATTTCCGCGCGCCTCCCACAGTTGCCAACGCCTGCCGCACATCGGCGGGTCGGATTTTGCCGCCTGAGAGGAAGCGCTCCATTTGCCTGGCAAACCCCGGTGGCAGAGTCTCGCGCTGCAGCAGAAACAGCAGGGCGGAAAAAATGGGAGCGAGAGCGTCGCCGGCTTGCTCAACGGCGCTTTCCAGAGACGCCATCCTGGTGCGCGACTGCCGCAAAATTGTCAGCGCACCCGTGACGGCATCGTCGTGTCGGTCAGGCAACGTCGCCGCGCGAACCGCCGCCTCGAAGACACGCGCGGGATCGGACAGCGGCGTTTCCTTGCTGACGACCACACGGCTAACCACGAAGTTCTGTGCGCGGGCCACCTCGGCCAGGTAGCCGAGGAAATGCGATTTGCCGGCGCCGAACCCACCCGCGATCCCCAGTCCTGGGCGCGGCCGGGAGGGAGCCGCCCAAGCGAGTTGGAGCTGCTCGTCGAACGCATGTTCCAACGCCGGTTCTTCCGTGCCCATGAGCCGCACGGCAGCCCGGTTTGGAACGCCCGCGCGCAAGGCTTCGATCGCGGTGCGGGCGTCGAGGTTCACAAGCTCACCATGACCAGGGGAGCCAGCGGGTTCTGCCGGTCCCCGGGCCGCACATCCGGCCAGATCCGCATCTCCAACGCCTTATAAGTATCGAGTGTGCGCCTCCGGTCGCCGGTGATCATTCCCTGATCCGCGAGGCCTAAAATGAACAGGCCATGCAGATGCTCCAGATCGTCGATGAGTTCCCGCAGCACCTCATACAGATCCATCACCGCCGATGGCGAATATCGAATGCCGGTGTCGCCTTTGCGGGTGGCCGCTCGCAGGTCGAGCGTCAACAGCAGACCGGATGCCCCTGCCTTCCGCAAGAAATGACACAGTGAAATCAGCATCGCCCGTGCGTTGGTACGGTTGATTTGCGCCGTGATGTCGAACGCCCGCAGCGACGACAAAAGTGGCTTGCCGCCGCGCAGCCACTGGTGCACCGGCGTATTGGCCTCGTCGTCGCCCTCCTGTGGATCCAGCCGCGACAAACACAATGCGATCATCGCCGCGCGAAAATCCCGTGCCAGCCGGGGGTCGTCCCACAGGTCTCGGCTGAGCCACTGGTCGCGGTGCCTTGTCATGATGCCTGGAGCGATCCCGAACGCATCCGCCAGTTCGGCGGTGCCGAGCGCCGTGCCCGGTTGTGGCCAGGGGTGCTCGTGGCGGGAAAACAATTCCTCCAGGTAACGCTGCAGCAGTCCGTCCCAGGGCAAAACGCGTGCAAGCGCGAAGAACAGCTCCTGCGCCATATGCAGTTTCGTCTCGGCGGCGGAGAGGTGCGCATGCAGCAACCCGTGGCGGCGAGCCAGAACCGCGCATTCGTTTTGGATTTCTTCTTGCGTCGCCTCGTCGCCAATGACGAATTTCGCCGCCGCGCCGCCGGCGTGCAGAAAGTCCTTGAAATATTCCTGCTCGATCACGCCGAGCCACTCAGCCGGACGCAACGGCTCTGTGCGAATCTCAAGCATTGAGTGTCTCCGCGAGGAACCTCACGGCGTAGTAATCATGTTGGGCTCCTGTTTCGTCGAACACGGTCAGGCGTTTGGCCCCCTTGGTGCCAGTGGAACCGCCCAGTTGGAAGCGGTGGCCACGGGTGGAGCGGGCGTCGGGATCCCGGTCGAGACGCAACAAATCGATGAGGAACTCCTCCATCGGATAATCCGCCGCGGCGGCGGGCAGCAGGGTCAGCACGTCATGCAGTTCGGCAAGCGCGATCAATGGCCCTTCGCCGGTGCGCCATTGTGGCGCCAGCACAGTGTAAGCGCGCAACAATCGGTCGAGAAACGTTCTCGCGTTGAACCGGGTTGGCCGCTGCTGGAGCGCTTTCAAATGGCGGGCCAGGACACTTGGCCGCAGCCGCCGTTCCAGCTTACGGCCGATACGCACGCCCTGGTTGCGTGGCTCCAGACGAAGCACGACGGGATAGGCGGTGATGCGCCCGTCCCGCTGCACCAGGGTCACCCCCGCCGCCGCTGCGGCCTGAGACAATTCGGTAAGAAACGATCCGCTTTCGAACGCCGCCGGGATGTCGATCGGCGGCAAATCAGCGTCCGCGATCGTTTCCGTCAGCTTCGCGGCACTGTCCCGCAACGCGCCCTGCGCCTGCCCCGCCCTCGCCAGAGCTCCATCCTGAGCCGCTTTGCGCAACTGCTTCGCGGCCCGCAACACCTGTGAGGCTTGCTGTTCCAGGCGCGCCAGGCAGCTTTCCCATGCGTCGAGCGTGGCCTCGAGCGATGAACCCGCTCTGGGCGGAGATTCAGAACTGTCCATACGTTACTATGAGACGCTGAGACCGGACTTCGTCAATGGCGGGGCCGCCGAGGTTGAACAGACCGCCAGCTTCCGTCCGGTCCGGTCGTAACTGACCGAGCGTGCGGTTGCGCGAAATGCGGCACCGGTCGCAAACTACGCACCACGACAACGCGCGAAACAGCGCGACCGCATCAACGGGGGAGAAAACGATGCGACGTTTCAGTCTGACTGGACTCATTTTCACGGTCATGATGACCGCGGCCGCCACGTTTGGGGGCGCTGTCGCTCAACCCAGCATCGACCTGCCCAACCCGTTCCAACCCGGCGTCTCTTTCGGCCAGCTTCCCGCCGGGCGCACCTGGGGCGGGACGACGGCCGTGGCGATCGGTGCCGACGGCAAGAGCGTCTGGGTTTTCGAGCGGTGCGGCGGCGAAAGTTGCGCCAACTCGAACCTGCCGCCGATCTTGCATTTCGATCCCTCCGGCAAGCTGCTCACCAGCTTCGGAGCCGGTATGTTCGTGTTTCCGCACGGGATCGCGGTCGATGGCGAGGGAAATGTGTGGGTCGCCGATGCCGATGGCAAAAATGGCAAGGGCCAGCAGGTCATCAAGTTCAGCCCGGGCGGAAAAGTGCTGCTCACATTGGGCAAGGCCGGAATGCCAGGGGACGCCCCAGGTTACTTCAATCGGCCCAGTGGAGTGGCGATCGCGAAGAATGGCGACATCTTCGTGGCCGACGGACATGGCGGTGACTCCAACGCACGCGTCGTCAAATTCTCGAAAGCGGGAAAGTTCATCACCGCATGGGGTAAGAAGGGAACAGCGGAGGGCGAGTTCGACACACCCCATGCGATCGCGGTTGACTCGCACGAGCAGGTTTATGTCGCCGACCGGTCGAACAGCCGGATCCAGGTGTTCGACGCGAACGGAAAGTTTATCGCCGATTGGAAGCAGTTCGGCCGGCCAAGCGGCGTCTATGTCGATGCAAACGATATGATTTATGTGGCCGACTCCCAGACCGTGGATAAATCGGGATGCACGACCGATCCGGGTTGCCGTCACGGCATCCGCATTGGCGACACCAAAGATGGCTCGGTTCGCTATTTCATTCCGCGTCCAGACGGTGATCCGGTCGGCGCGGAAGGCGTGGCCGCCGATGCGAACGGGACTGTCTACGGCGCGTCGAACGAGGGCAAGCGGATCGTGCGATTCAGCAAGAAGTAATGCCGCGGCATCGGCACGGGCCTCAAAACGTCATCACCGGGTTTGACCCGGTGATCATTGGCGGCACCGTGCCGCTATTGATGGCCGGCTCGGTGGCCGGCCATGACGTGGTTGACAACTGTGCCGACGAGTCAGTCATTGCGGTGATCGGTATTACACTGATGCGCGCAAGTAGTTTTGGAGCAGGAATGGCCGGCCACATTGATACGAATAGTTAATAATGTAACCGTCGCTCGTGTTACCTGTCCGGTGCCAATTTATAACGGAACATTTGCCCAAGACTTTACCCCGAACCAAATGTAGGCGTAGGCTCGCCGTCACGGGAATAAGGAGACATGCCAATGCCGCTCGACCTCGCGACACTGCGCAACGACAAAGCATTCGACGCGCTGACGGCAGCCATCCTGGATCGCGACCAGCCGCGTACCACCGACCTGTTTTACAAGATGGTCACCGATGAGGGCCGCTCCGTCGGCGAGGCATTGAGCGTGGTCACCGCCGCCGAGGCGCCGTTCGTTCAGGTGCCCAACCATATCAACGTGAAAGATGGCCAGGTCGTCCTGGTCAACAACGATCACACCATTCTCGGATTGCGTACTTCGGCTGATCTGATGCCGTATTTGCCCGAGCAGTACCGCCTGCTGCCGATGCTGCAAAGCGTTTGGTACATCCCCGCCGGCCTCGACATCTGGAACCAGCTGTTGGGCCGATACCCCGGCCGCTACGCGACGATGAAAGGCATGAACGTTCCGCCGCCGGATTACGGCCCCGTGGTGTGGAACCAGGACGTCGCACCACTGCGTGAGGGCGGCACGCTGGATGAACGCCTGAACGCCCACATGGTGGCGACGATGGGCGGCCAGGTCGAGCGGTCTTATGGCATGTTCCTCGATCTCGCGGCGGATGAGACAGCGCGCGACAGGCTGCGCGATCAACTGCTGTTCCTCGGGCTGATCGACGTGCAGGACACGATCGTCGGGCGTAAGGCGCGGAACACCGGGCATAAGGCGCTGCGAGCGCGAGCGATCGTGGGCCTCGCGGATCACGTGGGATGGGAGCGCGCGCATGGCGTGTTCTATACCGGTGTGCCGGATATGGCGGTCGGGCCGTTGTACTACTCGCTATATGATTATATCTGTGTCCAATTGACCAACGCGTTTCCCGATCTCGGCAAAAGCCTGGTGCAAACCAACCGGACACCGCTGTCGCCGGGGGAGGTCGAGGCGTTCGTCGATATGCTGATGACCGGCGATCAGGACACGGTCTTTGGCCAACTCACCGAGCATCTGAAGAACGGCAAGTCAATTCGTTCCCTCGGAGACACGATCCAAATTGGTGCCGGCGAACTGATCCTGCGCAACACCGTTCCGCGCTCGTTCACCGACGGTCAGCATCCGTTCGACTACTGCAACACCGGCAATTTCTGGCTGCGCACCGGCAGCAGCCCGTATCAGCCGCGTATCCTTTATATGATGGCGAATTTCGTGAACGACTCGGCACGATCGAACAAATGGTCCAAGTCGGTGATCGAGAGCGAATTGGCCGGTTTCGACTTCGCCAACCGTGATCCCGAATCGTTGCTGACCGAACTGGACGAGGCGGTCCTCGCTTTCGACATCGCGCGTTCGACGGCGGTGGCGCACGCCTATCTGGGGTCGGGCGCGGATCGGAAGAAATACATGGCGACGGTCGCTCTGGTCGCCAGCAAGTTCCAGGACGACCCGCACAATCAGAAGATCACTCACTCCGCGTTTCAGGAGTACGAGAACAACTCGACCCATCTGAAGGATCGGTTGCTTCTGGTGGCGGTGCGGCAACTCGCGGGATGGCCGAAAATGCCCGGCGGGCGGGATTGCTACGCGCGGTTCGAACGGGACTGGATCCGGCATTGACCGGTGATCGGCCGAAGCGCGGCGTCACAGCCGCGCGGCGGTAACGCCCGTGCCGCGGGATGCCTGACCCAACGCGCCCAGAAGCGCCGGCACACCGTTGACCACGGTGAAAAGCGACCGCGATTCGGCGGGCGCGAAGCCTTGAGCGATGATGCCTTCGATCGCCGAAACGAACGGCTCGGCCGAGCCGGCGACGTCACATATGAAGATCGGCTTGTCATGCAGCCGAAGTTGCCGCCACGTGACGATTTCCATGGTCTCGTCGAGCGTGCCCAGCCCACCCGGGAAGGTGACGAATGCATCGGCTTCCTCGGCCATGCGAGTCTTTCGGCTGTGCATCGTGTCCGTGATGACCATCTCGGTCACGTCGGGGTGGGCGACTTCCAATCTCGTCAGGAAGTCCGGAATCACGCCAAGAACGGTACCGCCCGCCTCCAGCACCGCGTCGGCGAGCGCGCCCATCATGCCGGTCTTGCCGCCACCGTAGACCAGGCGAATCCCCGCGCGGGCCAAACCCACGCCGAGTTCCCTCGCGGCGTCCGCGAAGGCGGGGTCGACTCCGAGGCGGGATCCGCAGAACACCGCGACGGACGAAATCTCATGCATGAACGACACCCTCTGATGGATGGTCTCCGCCACTTTCGGCGGTTAGACTGTCAGTGACCCGAACGGTCACGGATCGGCGCACCGGCAGCCCGGGGCGCCGAGCCTATGTACGATAAGTTACAACGCCGTGATTGGACCAGGGTTCAACCGACTTCAAGGGAAGGTTTGAGGGATGATGAAAAAACTAACCTGGGTCGCGGTCATGCTTATGGCCGTAGGGGGTGCCGCTCGCGCGCAAGGGATCGATCCCATCGAGACGCGTCAGACCGGGCTCGATCTGCTTGCCGGCACGTTCGCCGGCGTCAAGGCCGTGGTGACCACGAACGGTGACGTCAAAACGTTGGAAGGCCCAGGCAAGGCGATCCAGCGATGGGGTAAGCTGTTCCCCACGCTGTTCCCTGCGGGCAGCGACAAGGGCAGTACCAAGGCCTCGCCGGACATCTGGACCGACAACGCCACGTTCCAGAAAGACGCGATGGCGCTATCGACAGCGGGAGGGGCGCTCGCGACGGCCGCCAAAGCCGGCGATGCGACCGCGGTGAACGCCGCGTTCAAGGAAATCGGCGACGCATGCGGCGCGTGCCACAAGGCGTTTCGCCTTAAGTAACGGGCTTATCCGCGGATCGTCATCGCCCTCTCCGGACCGAGCGGGGAGGGTCAGGACGAATGCAGCGCCGCGGAGTTCTCCCGCGCTAAACGAACTCGACGAACAGGAAGACCGCCAGAGCGGCGACCCCGAGCACGGCCAATCCCAGTATCGGGTGCATCATTCTGGGCGCCGGGGTGGCGCCGGGGAGTCGCTTCTTCCCGGTAATCATCGGCCACAGCAGGTTGTGACCCTTCAATAGCCGGTAGGTCACGATCGCGAGCACGTGAGCCGCCACGACGATCTCGATCAGTCTGAAATTCACCGAATGGATGTGGGTCAGCCAGTCGCTGCGTTCCTTGCCGACGATCCGTGCGAGCGGTCCCTCGGTCAGCACGTCGTCGTTCGCGCAAAGGCCGGTGCTGACCTGCACGACCAAAATCGCAAGCATGACGATAACCATCCATCCGCCAGCCGCGTTGTGACCGACCTCGGTGTCAGGCTCCCGCCGCGCCAGATGCAGCAGGTGGCGCAGCGCCGCGAACGGCGTCTTCAGAAAGCGTGAGAATCGTGCCGTATCGCTGCCGATGAAGCCCCATACGATGCGGAAAAGTAACAAGGTCAGAACCGTGTAACCGCACAGGACGTGCACCCGCATCCAGTCCATTCTGGCGCTCAGCCAGGACGTGAAAACGAGCACCACAAGGGTCCAATGGAACACGCGCGTCGGCAGGTCCCAGATTGGCATCGGCAGATAGAGTTGTCGCATTCAGTCGTGATCCTCCGGCCGCCGCTTCACCTATAGATACACGCCGTTTGCGAAAGCTTCCCGGTGCGCCACGAAAAAACCGAAGCGCCGAGGTCAGCGCATGTTAACCGACTCCGCGGCATGCTCGGCCTTGCCAGGACCGACGCGAAACCAACGGCGTCAACACACCAACAGGAACTCCTTGCGCGACGCCGCACAGCCACCGTCCCGATCCGGAGAATGTCACGCATCCTGAACTTTGGACATCAGCGCCTCCCAGACTGAAGGGGCGCTTCTAGCGAGACTTTGATCACCCGTCCATCTGGTTTCGGCGAAGTCGTATAGTTGTCGCGAGTGCCGAAGGGCTGACTACTTTCAATATAGTTACTCCGGCGTTCCATCTACCACTGTGGGACAGCCGCATACGGGTCAGTCCGCTTCGCGCCGACGGGCTGGTGTGGCAGGTTGTCGGGATCGCTCAGCCAGAGGACCAGATCATGGCACGCATGACCGGTGGGGAAGCCATCGTCGACGGATTGATCCGCCACGGTATCGATACGATGTTCGGCCTGCCGGGTGTGCAGACCTATGGCCTGTTCGACGCGCTCGCTCGCAACGCCAACAGGATCCGCCTGATCAACGCGCGGCACGAGCAAACCACCGCCTATATGGCTCTGGGCTATTCCTGCGCCACCGGCAAGCCATCGGCCTATTCCGTCGTGCCTGGGCCTGGCGTGATGAACACAGCGGCGGCGCTCGCCACGGCCTGGGGAGTGAACGCGCCGGTGCTTTGCGTGACCGGCCAGGTGCCCGGTCCGATGATCGGCAGATTGCGGGGCCAGTTGCACGAGCTCAAGGATCAGCTCACGACGCTGCGGACCTTGGTGAAGCACGCCGACCGGATCGATCATCCCACGGAGGCACCGGTCAAGGTCGCCCGGGCGTTTCAGGAAATGATGTCCGGAAGGCGCGGACCGGCCTCGCTCGAGATGCCGTGGGAACAATTCGCCGCCGTCGCCGAGGTGACGCCGATGGATCCGTTACCGCCGTTTCCCAACCCGACCCCTGACCCCGAACGGATCGCGGCGTTGGCGAAACTCGTGGATGCCGCGAAAGCGCCGATGATCTGGGTCGGCGGCGGTGCGCTGCATGCGAGCGCGGAGATCCTGGCCCTCGCCGAGAAGATCGGCGCGCCTGTCGTTTCGTTTCGCGGTGGCCGAGGGATCGTCGATGACCGCCATCCCCTGGGCCTTACGGTGCCCGCCGCGTTGAAGCTGTGGCCCGGGACCGACCTGCTGATCGGGATCGGGACGCGGCTCGACGTGCCGGCGGGACGGTGGGGTGCGCTTCCGGCGGGATTGAAACTTGCCCGAATCGATATCGATCCGTCGGAAATGCATCGCGTGCGGGCTGATATTCCGATCGTCGCCGACGCGGCGGACGGTGCGCGTGCGCTGACCGAGGCGGTGAAGCCTCGCTCCGACGCGGCGCGTGGCGCGGCGATTGCTCAGGCCAAGAAGGATGCATGGGCTTCGCTGCAAGCGGTGCAGCCGCAGATGGGATATCTGGAGGTCATCCGAGAACTGCTGCCCGAGAACGGTATTCTGTGCGACGAGATGACCCAGGTGGGCTACGTGTCCTGGTTTGGCTTCCCGTTCCATGAGCCGCGAACGCTGATTACATCCGGGTTCTCCGGCACATTGGGCGCGGGATTCCCAACGGCACTGGGGGTAAAGGTCGGGCAGCCGAACCGGCCGGTGATCGCGGTGACCGGCGATGGCGGATTTCTGTTCGGCGGCTCGGACCTCGCGACGGCGGTTCGATACGGGATCAATCTTGTAACAATTCTTTTCAATAACGAGTCCTATGGCAACGTTCTGCGCGATCAGCGGCGGTTGTTCGAGGGCCGCGAGTCTGGGTCGGCGCTGAGCAATCCGGATTTCCAGACCTATGCCAAGGCTTTTGGTGTCCGATCCTGGCGAGTCACGGACGCGGTCGGGTTGCGCGGTGCGTTGACCGAAGCGCTGACCGAGAACGCGCCGACCCTGATCGAAGTGATGACGGACATCACCAAGGAATCGTCGCCGTGGGAGTTCATCTTTCCTGGCCGTGGGTAGCAGGCAGGCGGGCTGTGCGTATTTCTCGTCATGGCCTCCCCCGACTTGATCGGGGGAGGCCATGACGCGTGGATTGGGGTGCTCGCCCTTTAAGTTAGCGCCTATGCGGTCAAGCCCGGTGATGACGGCGGGTGGGCGGTTTTTCGTATGGAGTTGGCACTCTCGGTCGCGCACGCTCCTGCCCGGAAAACGGGGATTGGTCGCCCCGCGGACCGCCACAACTCCGCCCGACCGCATGGAAGCGGAATATTGATCGCCTAATCGGTAGGCGGAAACACCGATTTGCCTACAATTTGGCACATATCATGCATGCACCGAAACCTGATTGTCACGTTAGGAGGGCGTCGCCGTGTCGGAACCGGTCCATCCTGTAGATGAAATCCTGCCATTGCCCAGATTATTCGCACTTGGACTTCAGCACGTCCTCGTCATGTACGCCAATGCGGTCGCCGTCCCGTTGATCATCGGTGGCGCGCTGCACATGCCGAAGGATCAGATAGCCCTGCTGATCAATGCCGATCTGTTCGCCTGCGGCATCGCCACCTTGGTCCAAACGGTCGGCGTCGGCTGGTTCGGGATCCGTCTGCCGGTGATCATGGGGGTCACCGCCGTCTCGATCTCCCCCATGCTGGCGATGGCGGCGATGCCCGGGGTCGGGCTGACGGGGATTTATGGCGCCGTCCTTGTGGGCGGGATGTTCGGCCTGCTGGTGGTGCCATTCGTGCACAAAGTATTGCGCTTCTTCCCCTCCGTCGTGACCGGATCGATCATCACCATGATCGGCGTCTCGCTGATGCGCGTCGGCATCGGTTGGGCCGGCGGAGGCGCCACAGCGGCGGATTTCGGCGCCGGAGGCTACCTCGCCGTCGCCGCCATGGTGCTGATGATCATTTTGCTGGTGATCAAATACGCCCAGGGATTTTTGGCGAATATGTCGGTGCTGATCGGAATCGCCGCGGGCTACGTTCTGACGATCGCCCTGGGCTGGACCGATTTTTCCGGGATTGGCAACGAGGCCTGGCTGCGCGTCGTCCTGCCGCTGCAATTCGGCATTCCGACGTTTCACCTCGTGCCATGTTTGATCATGTGCCTGGTCGTGATGATCGTATTCATCGAGGCGACCGGCATGTTCCTCGCTCTGGGCGCGATGACCGGCCGCAAAGTCGGCCCCGAGGACGTCAAGCGCGGATTGCGCGCCGACTCATTGGGCACTCTCATAGGCGGTCTGTTCAACACGTTCCCATATGTCTCGTATTCGCAGAATATCGGGCTGGTCGGAGTGACCGGGGTCTATAGCCGTTGGGTCTGCGCGACCGGCGGGGTGATCATGCTGGCTCTCGGCCTTGTGCCAAAGTTGGCCTTTATCGTCGCTTCGGTGCCGCAATGTGTGCTCGGCGGAGCCGGCTTCATCATGTTCGGCATGGTCGCGGCCACCGGGATCAAGATCCTCTCAACGGTGGATTTCACGACGCAACGCCATAACGTGCTGATCGTCGCGATCTCGATCGGGTTCGGCGTGATTCCGGTCGTCTCGCCAAATTTCTTCCGCATCATGCCGGCGGACCTGAAGCCGATCTTCGGCGACGCGATCATCATGACGTCGCTCGCCGCCGTGCTGTTGAACGCTTACTTCAACAGAACGACCGAGGCTGAGGCGGAAGCCGATACGTTGCTGGCCGCGCAGGGTGCCGGGCACATTTAAAGCAGATCGGAGACGCGGTGCGGTCCGCTGGGCGCCGCGCCTCCACCTTGCCGTGCGGACAGTCCGGCATGGAAACCGTCACGCCACGGTGAAATCAGCCGGCGGCTTCACCCACCGTCACACCCACGAACGCGACCTCTCCGTCCCGCAGCACTCTCAGTGCGACCGCATGGCTCTTGGCGGTTATGGCGGCGGCGATCGCCTTGGTCGCATCGGATGGCGACGACACTTTCTGGTTGCCGACCCCAACGATGACGTCTCCCGGGCGTAGACCGGCCTCGTCCGCCGGCGAACCAGACCGCACGCTACGCACGAGAGCACCCTGCGTGCCATCGGGCACGTTTAGCTGATCGCGGACGTCAGGCGTCAGCGAACCCAGAGCAAGGCCTAGCTGACCACGAGCCGACGGTTCGTCGGGCTGCGCATGAGCGGTTTTCTCGGGCGGTTGCTCGCCGACTTTCACCTCGATGTCACGATCCTGACCGTCGCGGAGAATTTGAAACTTCGCTTCTTCGCCAGGCGTCACGCTGGCGACAGTCACCGCGAGGTCCCGCGGAGAGGTGATCTTCTGGCCGTTCACGGACTCGACCACGTCGCCAGGTTCAAGGCCCGCTTTGGCGGCGGGTGATCCGGACGCGACGCTTGCCAGCAAGGCACCCGAGGCCTCGGGCAAATGCAGCGCCTTCGCCATCGCGCCGGAAACGGTCTGGGTGCCGACGCCGACAAAGCCGCGGGTCACGTGACCCGTCGCGGCGAGTTGGTCGGAGACTGTCCGGATCATGTTCGACGGGATAGCGAATCCGATCCCGACCGAACCGCCGGTAGGCGAGAAGATCGCGCTGTTCATGCCGATCACCTTGCCCTCCTGCGTGAACAGCGGCCCGCCGGAGTTACCCTGGTTGATCGGTGCGTCGACCTGGATGAACTGGTCATAGGGACCGGAGCCGATGTCACGGCTGACGGCCGAAACGATTCCCGCCGTGACCGTGCCGCCGAGGCCGAACGGATTGCCCATGGCTACCACCCACTCACCGGGACGGACATCGCGCGAATCGCCAAGCTGGATGAACGGCAAGGGCTTGCCTGCGTCGACCTTCACGATCGCGATGTCGGTCCGCGGGTCGGTGCCGATGACCTTGGCCTTCAGTTCCCTGCCGTCATCCAACGTGACGCTGACCGCGCTGCCGTCCTTGACGACATGGTAATTGGTGACGATCAACCCGTCCTGCCGGATGATGAACCCGGAGCCTCGCGCCTCATGCACGCCCGAGCCGCCGCGCGGGATCATTTGGCTGAAGGGAAACGGCAGCGGGATGGGGACGCCGGGACCCTCGGCCTGGGACTCGCTGATGGTCGTTGTGATCGAAACGACCGCCGGCTTTACCTGTGCCACGAGCCCGGAGAAGTCTGGCAATATCGCCGGCGTGGCCATCGCTGGCGGGTTCACGGGCCCAGGCTGGGCGAGTGCGACGCCGGTGAGGGCGGTACTGGCGAGCAGCGCCGCGGCCAGCGCGGTGCGACGCCAGGACTTCGACGGGTGCATGCGGTTCTCCGGGTATGTGGATCGTGCCGACCGAAGCACATTGGAGGGAGCCGCGAGACGTTCTACTTGTGGCGCGATTAAAGCTTCGTCATGTGCCGAGGCTGTGCGGCATTCCGACTCGTCGAGGACGCGATTCCCGTGCCGCGAGGGGTTAATCGCACCCTAAGTAACGATCGGATCCAAATCCGCCAGAATGGGATGGGTTACTGTCCGGACAAATGACCGTCGTTCGGTGACCTTACGAAAC
>JBEKGV010000008.1:0-16955 GCA_050012615.1 Acetobacteraceae bacterium
CCCGCGAGCTGGCTCCAGACGCCCATTCCGCGGTCGTAAGCCGCCCCATCATCAAAACGAAAGGGCTGTTGGGCCATTGGCGGCATCCTCCGTTTTCAGCACCATCATCGGTGTCACCGGACATTGATCCAAAGAGAAGTCGTCGCCAGGGCGGGTGGTCGGCTTTTGCGTCGAGTGCTCTGCTGGAGCCGATTTGCACCCGGTCCAACGGATGCTCCGCCCATAAACCGCGGCCGACCACAGACGCCGCTGGATCGGCGCGAGGCCGCCTGATGTGTCGCCAGAAACGCGCGACAGCATCGCCATGCGACCTTCAATGATGATTCGTCAAAGAAAGGACCTCTTGTGAGGCGCTTTCCATGACGCATACCAACGCTCCTGTTCACTTCCTCGCTTCGGGCGGTGCGGGCGGGGTATCCATATTCCAGGTGTCGCGTACCAACTGCCACCTGCCGTCTTTCTTGCGCATTACCGAGAGCCACTTACCAGTGTCAACCACGGTACCCTTCACGATCACTTTCATGTAGCCCACTTCGCAACCCAGGTTGCCCGAAACAACGACCTCGGTCTGGGACTTGCACGGTGCCGGACTTCGATCGCCTGGCTCGCAAGCGAGGACAAGTTGCGCGCCCTGTGCTTTCGTGTCCGCGATGTCCTTTGTATAAAAGTCAAGTATCGCCGCCTTGCCGCGTGCACCAGGTGCGCCCGGTGGAAGGAGCACCGCATCATCGGCGTACAGCGCGGTCACCGCTTTCGCGTCGCCACCGTTGTACGCTTTCCCCCAGTTGACGTTCACCGTTCGTATGGCCGACTCATCCGCGCTCCCCGCCGCGTGTGCGAAACCCATCGTCGCACTCAATATCGCGACGGCACCCGCGGCAATCCATGATCTTCTCCCGTAACGAATCATCTGCCCTGTCCCTGTCGAGTGTTGTATCAGCATTCTCGTGATCGCCGGCCGAAACAACCGCCCATTTGAAACGGTCGCATCAGCCTTGACCCGGCGTGTCTCTGATGGACTGTCCGTTCGCCCATCGTCGCGCTCAGGATAGCTTCGTGGGCGTGTGTCCGGATCGTCGAACCCACGCGTGGCGGACTCATTTCCCCACGACCGGGCACCGGGTCGCACGGTACCCAGCATGCCGATCACAGCACAAACACCGGCGCAGGGAAACTGCCCCAGCTCATTACGATCATTCGCGCGCGGCCGTTCGAAGCCGATGAAGGACTGCTGTGGGTCAAATGTGGTTTTTTGAACAGGACCTCATTCCGCCCGACTAACGGCCTGGAAAAAAAGGGGTGATTTTGGTCGCGGCAATCTTGGTCCATGGGCCTTATTTCCGGGCATCGTCGTGCGACTGACTTTTGCTACTTACAACCCTTTGTTTCAAGGACATTTTCAGGGTGTCGCAAAACCTACCCTTTGCGAGATTGTTTCTGAGAAACCAAGGTGACCGATTGACGCGATGGTTATGACTTCAACTACCGTTCGTGCAAACGGCGCGGCCGGTGCGTGGGGATGAAACCGGGTCGCGCGCGCGTGAGACCACGCGGGGGGCGACGCACGCAAGCCGATGCGTACGGACCGATGCGAGCTGCCACACAGCCACTGGCAAACCCGGCTCTCTTCTTGCATGCTGCGATGCAGCACGCACGCACGAGCGAGAGTCCGACCCGATGGCAAAACCTCAATTCCACCTCTCCTGGTTCCTTTCGCAGGGCTATGGCCCGAAGACCTGGCGAGGCAACTGGCCGGGCAGCGACGTCGCACGCTGGATGATGCCCGATCTGTTCCTCGACCTCGCCCGCGGGCTGGAGCGGGCCTGTTTCGATTACGTGATCATCGAGGATTCCTCGATGGTGCCGTACACGTTCCAGGGGTCGCACGACACCTATCTGCGTTATGCCGCCAGCACGCCAAAGCTCGATCCGGCCGTTCTGGTGCCTTATCTCGCGCAGGCAACGAAGCACCTTGGGCTAATCCCGACACTTTCGGTCACCGAGTATCCGCCTTTCCTGCTCGCGAGGCTGGTCAATTCGCTCGACCACGTGACCGAGGGGCGTGTCGGATGGAACTGTGTCACCAGCAGCAACGACGGGGCCGCGCAGAACTATGGACATTTGGCCCAGCCGCCGCATGATGAACGTTACGAGCTCGCTGATGAATTCGCGGACCTTGTCACGCGGCTATGGGACGCGTGGGAGCCGGACGCTGTCGTGATCGACCGTGACGCACCGATGTTCGCCGACGGCGGCAAGGTCCATCCGGTGAACTTCGAGGGCAAGTATTTCCGTTGCCGCGGTCCGCTCAACGCGCCTCGCTCGCCGCAGGGGCGTCCGCCGATCTGCCAGGCCGGCGGCTCCCCTCGCGGGCAGGAATTCGCCGCCCGCTGGGCCGACACGATCATTACCGACGCGGGCAGCATCGAGGCGATGAAAGCCTATCGTGCCAACGTGCGCCTGCGCGCCGCCGCGGCTGGGCGAGATCCCGACAAGGTCAAGGTGCTGTTTCTGGCTTACCCGCTGGTCGACACCACGATGGACGCGGCGCGAGAGCGGCGGCGGTTGATGCATGAGGATGCCAACAGGCATTTGGACATGCAGCTCTCGGGCATGTCGCGGCTCACAAATATCGATTTTTCGAAGTTCGACCCGGATGAACCGTTGCCCGAGTTGTTCACCAACGGCCATCAGTCGTCGCTGGCCAAATGGATTGGCAAAACGCCGCGCGAGGTCGCGTCGAGCTATTCGAACAAGATGGGCATCGACTTCACCGGCACCGCGGATCACGTGGCGGGCATGATGCAGGAGATCATGCAGGAGGTCGGCGGCGACGGCTTCCTGTTCTTCAACGCTTATTTCGACCGGCGCTATATCATGGAAGTGTGCGATGGGCTGGTGCCGGAATTGCAGCGCCGCGGGCTCACGCGAACGCGCTATGCGCACAAGCACTTTAAGGACAACCTGATGGAGTTTTAGGTTTCGTGCAGGGACAGATCACCGGGTCGAGCCTCATGGCGATGGAGCACGTACCTTAATTCATGCGTCATGGCCGGGCTTGACCCGGCCATCAATCGCCGCACGTGCCTTGACGGATGGCCGGGTCAAGCCCGGCCATGACGAAAAAGAGACCCCGGCCATGACGAAAAAGAGACCCCGGCCATGACGAAAAAGAGAGCCCGGCCATGACGAAAAAGAGAGCCCGGCCATGACGAAAAAGAAACGGATGATGGCGTAGTGAGAACCCGCCCGGAGGGTTCGCCTCCGGGCGGCGGCAAACAAAACCTAAAGCTGCGCTTCAGCGTATTCGTAATTCGCGAGATTATCCAGCCAGTTGGACAGGTAATCCGGACGCACATTGCGGAAGTCGAGATAATAGCTGTGCTCCCAAACGTCGCAGCCCAGAAGAACCTTGCCCTCGCCGGTGGCCAGCGGGTTGGAGCCGTTCGGCGTCTTGGTCACCTTCAGCTTGCCGTCGGAGCCAAGTACCAACCAGGCCCAGCCGGAACCGAACTGCGACACGCCGGCGGCTTTGAACTCATCCTTGAACTTTTGCGTACCGCCCAGATCGCTGTCGATTTTGGCCTGCAATTTAGAGGGGATTTTGCCGCCATTCGGGGTCATGCACTGCCAGAACACGATGTGGTTCCAATGCTGCCCCGCATTGTTGAACACCGGCCCACCGGCGGAGGCCGTTGACCTGACGATGTCCTCCAGCGACTTGCCCTGAAGCGCCGGATCTTTCTCCACGAAACCGTTCAGCGCCGTGACATAGGCCTGATGGTGCTTGCCATGATGTAGCTCCAGGGTTTCCTGGCACATCTTTTTCGCGGCGAGGGCCGATGTGGAATAGGGCAGTTTTGGCAATTCGAAAGCCATGGGATCCTCCGGAGTTCGCGCCAGTGAGGCGTGCGGTGGGCGTGGGATTGAACGCGGTGGTCTCTATGGGCCGCCTCGCGCGGGGTCAACCTTGCACGGCTTCGCGTTCGGCGCCACCTCCGGCCAATGCGTCCTCCCCCCTGCTTGTTCCCATCAACCTATGAATGAGGCGATCGCCGCGCTGGTACGGCGGCACGATCCCGATCGGTTCCTGACCGCTCTGTTCGCTCCGCCCGAGCAACGGGATGCGCTGCTGACGCTCTATGCCTTCGACCACGAACTCGCCCGCGCGCGTGAGGTGACGTCGGAGCCGCATCTGGCGCTGATCCGGCTGCAGTGGTGGCGCGAGGTCGTGGAGGGTGAGCGCCGGCGGCATGAGGTGGCGACGCCGCTGGCGGCGCTGCTGGACAGCAGGCGGCTCGCGGCGGACGGGTTGCTGCCCATTATCGACGCCTATGAAGTTGAGGCACAGCCATGCATCGAACTGCTGTCCGAGTGGCGGGACTGGCTGCTGGCGGGGGCAGGCGGCATCTCTGTCGCCGCGGGCCACCTTCTGGGCTATCCCAACCCCGAGGCGCTGCGGGACATCGGCGCGGCATTCGGCGCGGCACGCGTCATCCGGTGGACCCCGGCGTTGGCCACGCGGCAGCGCTGCCTGTTGCCGGCCGACCTGCTCGCAGGCGAGGGGCTGTCGGTGTACGATGCGATCGCGTCACCCGCTTCGCCCGGCGTGAGAACGGTGCTCGATCATTTGGCGGCGGAGGGACAACGTTTGCTGGCGGGGCTTCCCTACTCCCGGATGCCTCGGCGATTCGTCGCGGCGGCGCTTCCGGCGGTGCTTGCCCGCTGCGATCTCCAGCGAGGGCCGGCGTTTCAACCCTCCCCACGCGGACTCGCCGATCGACTCGCTGTTACCTGGGCTGGTGTGACCGGCTGGGTGTGACATCAATCGCCGATTGCACGTCACCGGGCTTGACCCCTTGGCGCTAAATTAAGGTCGCGTCATTTTCCTTTTCCCGTCATGGCCGGGCCTGACCCGGCCATCTGTCAAGGCACGTGCGGCGATTGATGGCCGGGCCTGACCCGGCCATGACGGGAAAAGCGGCGTGCATCGGCCTTAAATTTGCGCCTACGGGGTCAAGTCCGGCCATGACGAGAAAAGTGGGGTGCGCGACAGATGGAAGGACGGCGGCACGGCCATGACGTGGTTGACGACTGTAGTAGGTCCGAAACGGAACAGCCGGCCCCGGGATCCCGGGGCCGGCCGGTTATCGATAGGATTGACGTAGTGGCGGTCAGATGTGCTCGGCGCCGCACACCGTTTTGCCATGGCTGTTCTTGTGACACACGGGCGGCGCCTGAACCGGCCCCGTCGCATGCAGCTTCCAGGCGGAACCGCCGGCCTCGTGGCCGCGGCTTCGTTCCTCTCTCGTGTAGCTAACCGGGACCACAGGGACCTTGCGGCCATGCCGCGTCGTGTAGACCTCCGCCGCCATGGCGCTGGAGATCAGGTGCAAGCCGCCACCGCTTCTTTGCGGTGCCGTACGCCCCATTGCGAGAGTGACGCGGCCGCCGCCAGACGAACGAGATTGAGCGACGCCGTGATGGCGCCGAACCGGGGCATCGTCATAGTCGTCATCCCGCTCTTCCTCGGCGCGTGCCACCACGGTCCGTTGCGGCGGCGCGTAGGCCTGGGCCGGCGCGTAGACCGGCCTGGGCGGTTCGGCATAGGCCACCAGGGCAGGCGGCTGCGGCACGGGCGCCGGCGTGGCGGCTGGCCTGGCCGCCGGGGCAGCCCATGCGACGGTCGTCGGCTGGGTATAGGTCGGCTGAACCGGCGCCGACGTGAACACCGGCCGGTAGGTTTGGGTCGAAGCCAGCTGCACCGTCGGCAGCTGCGCGGTGCCGTAGCCGAAGCGCGGTCCCGGCGGGATATACAGCGGCAGCTGGTTCATCGCGTACTGCTCGGCCGGCGAGTGGACACGCGGCTGGGCATAGCGGAGAGACGGGCCGATCGCGGCCACGTACCGGCGCGTTTCGTCCGGCAGGCCCCGTTGATTGGCGAGGTAGTCGTCGAGCCGGTTCGGCCCGGCGTTGTAGGCCGCCAGGAAACCTGGGGAGCCGTACATGTCGTACATCTCCCGCATGTAGGCGACACCGGCCATGATGTTGTCATGCGGCTCGAACGGGTCGGGACCCAGGCTGTGACGGGTGCGCAGCTCGGCATAGGTACCGGGCATCACCTGCATCAGACCCATCGCCCCGGCGCTGGACATGATCAACTGACCGTTACGGTAGAGATTCCCGCCAGACTCCTGCCGCATGAGGGCACGGATCCACGTCTCGGGGATGTCGTACCGGCTGGAGGCTTCGTGGATATATGGGCCCCACGGGTCACCCGCCGACCCGGGGATTACGTAACGGCCGCGAGCAGATTGCAAATACCTTGCAGCCTGGTCACTCGCACTCAGAGTGGATTGCTGTGTTGTACATCCTGCCATCATCGCGAGGCCCAGAACCCCGGAAGCGGCGGTAAACATGGCGGAACGCCAATGCGGTCGTCTCATCCGCTGCGTACTCCTTTTCAGCCCGGCCAAAGGACCCGGTTGCGTGATGACGACCTCCGGCCCCCCCGGTTGGTCGCTTGAGATGGACGGTGAGCAATTCATGCTAACCCCCTATCTCACACCGATCTTTGTGGCAAGACTGTGTCAGCCCCCTCACGAGTTTCTCTCGTCTGGTTCCTTTGAAACACGATATTGGTCCTTTCGCCAAGCCTAAAATGACGATTTTTTTACTAATGAGGAAAGAAGATGTCCCTGGGCGACGCGTGTTGCCCGGCGCGGAGCGATGGGGTACTGGCCTGCCGAGCATGACAATCCAGGTTTCCGACGCCGAACGGGACACGGTTCTCGAGTTCTTCTCGGGGATGTCAGTGGCCGCTCGCCACCGGTTCGCGGTCAATGACGTGCTGGCCGGGCTCCGGCTTTGGCGGCTCGCGTGGTCGCTGGGGTGGCTGGATATCCGCCTGCGCTATCGCGGGTCGATGCTGGGCCCGTTCTGGCTGACCATTTCGACCGGCGTGATGGTCGGCTCGCTTGGCTTCCTTTACGCGCGGCTGTGGCAGATCTCGGTGCGAGACTATCTTCCGTTCCTGGCACTGTCACAGGTGCTTTGGGGATTCCTTTCCACGCTGGTCAGCGAGTCGTGTGTGGCTTTCACCGAGTCGGAGGGCGTTATCCGTTCCGTCCGCATGCCTTACTTCGTGTTCGCCATGCGCATCCTGGTGCGGAACGTGCTTGTACTGGCGCACAATATTTTCGTGATCGTCGTGGTATTCGTGTTGCTGAGAATCTGGCCCGGCGCCGCGGCGCTGCTGGCCATTCCCGCGCTTCCACTGTGGGGCATCGATGCTCTGGCGCTGGCGCTGCTTCTGGGCGGGATCTGCGCGCGGTTTCGCGACATCATGCCGATCGTCAACAGCGTGATGATGATCGCGTTCTTTCTTTCGCCGGTGATCTGGAAGCCGGAAATGTTGAAGTCGGCCGCGGTTTGGCTGCCGTTCAATCCGTTCTACGACATGCTGGAAGTCGTCCGTGCGCCGCTTCTGGGGGAGGTCCCGTCGCTCCTCGTGTGGGTGGGCGCGCTTGGCTACAGCGCGGTGCTGTGCGGGCTGGCATGGACCTTTTTTCTGCGCGCCCGCGGCCGGGTCGCGTTCTGGATATAGATGATGAGCCACGAGGCCTCGATCGAAACCCGGGACATTTCGGTCCTGTTCCCGCTGTATCATGGCAACTCCCGCAGCCTGAAGAAAATGCTGGTCGCCGCCGCCTCCGGCCGGCTGGCCGAGGATCAGTCGCATCGTGTCGTGGTCCGCGCGCTCAGCGATATCAGCTTCAGTCTCACCAGTGGGGAGCGCCTCGGCCTTGTCGGCTCCAATGGGGCCGGGAAGACCACATTGCTGCGCGTGCTGGCCGGAATTTATGAGCCGGTCGTCGGCAGCGTCCGCCTGCGCGGCACGCTGAACGCGCTGCTCGACCCGAGTCTGGGGATGAACGCCGAGCTGACGGGCCGGGAAAACATCATGCTGCGCGGGCTTTACAATGGGCTGTCGCGGCCGATGCTGGCGCGGTTGGAAGAAGATGTCATCGACTTCTCGGAATTGTCGGATTTCATCGATTTGCCGGTGCGCATCTATTCCGCCGGCATGTCGGTGCGTCTGGGGTTCGCGCTGGCCACGGCGATCCGGCCGCGAATTTTGCTGATGGACGAATGGTTCCTGGCCGGCGATGCGAGCTTCATGGAAAAGGCGCGGCATCGTCTGGAGGAGATGGTGCGAGCCGCCGATATTCTGGTGCTGTCGACGCATAGCAGTCAGATCGTTCGGGACTGGTGCACTCGGGTGATGTGGCTGGATCAGGGCCGCATCCGGGCGGATGGTCCGGTGACCGAGGTCATGGATCAATATGCCCCGATCATGGAGAGCGAGGCGCTCGTCGCATCACCGGAAGTCGCGCGTTGACAGGCGAATGGCGCGGGTGTCCTCGCCCACGCCGCGGAGCAAGGCGGACAGGTCGGTGATTTCATCCGCGACGACGTGAATGACGTCGCCTTCCTTCTGCAGCTTGCCGCGGCAGGAGAGCATGGTGGCGGACAGCAATTCGCGCCGCCACCGATCGAAAACGGATGACCAGACGACCAGATTGGCGTGACCAGTTTCATCCTCGATGGTGACGAACAGCACGCCTCGGGCGCTGCCCGGCCGTTGCCGGACCAGCACGATCCCGGCGACGGTCAGGCGCGAGCCGTCACGCTTTTGGGCCAGATCGGCGCAGCGTGTGATCTGGCGTTCGTTCAGCGCGGCGCGCAGGAACGACACCGGATGGTCGCGCAGGCTCAGCCCGACCGAGCGGTAATCTTCGACAACCTGGCGGCCTTTGGTCATCGCGGGCAGGCTGACCTCGGGTTCGTTGGCTTCGCTGTCGGCGTGATCGAACAACGGCAGGCGGTTGTTGGACAGGCCGCGAATGGCCCAGATCGCCTGGCGTCGTTCCAGGTTCAGGGCGCGAAACGAGTCGGCCTCGGCGAGGCGCTCCAACGCGGCGACCGGCACCCCGGCGCGACGGTGCAGGTCCGGAATGGATTTGTAAGGCGTGGTGCGCGCGGCGATAATGGCGTCGGCGTGGCCGGTGGCGAGGCCTTTGATCATGCGGAGGCCGAGGCGGACGGCGTGTCCGGCGTGGCGCTCCCCCGGTTCGTCATGGCCCTCCCCAGGTTCGTCATGGCCCTCCCCCGATCCAGTCGGGGGAGGGCCATGACGAAGTGGGTGAGGGCCATGACGAACTGGAGAGCGATGACGGTGAGAAAGAGGTTCAAGCGTGCAGTCCCACACTGAGGCATTGACGCAGACCGGGCGGATTTCAACACCATGCAGTTCCGCGTCGCGGACGATCTGCGCCGGGGCGTAAAATCCCATCGGCTGCGCGTTCAACAGCGCGCAACAGAACACGTCCGGATGGTGGCACTTTAGCCAGGCGGAGGCATAGGCGATCAACGCGAAACTGGCGGCATGGCTTTCGGGAAAGCCGTAACTGCCGAAGCCTTCGATCCGGGAAAACGTTTGTTCGGAGAATTCGCGCGTGTAGCCGCGCTCGATCATTCCGGAGATCATCTTGTCGCGGAAATGACTGACCCCGCCGGTGAATTTAAAGGTCGCCATGCTGCGGCGGAGCTGGTCGGCTTCGCCCGGCGTGAAGCCGGCGCAGACGATGGCCACCTGCATCGCCTGTTCCTGAAACAATGGCACGCCGAGGGTTTTTTCCAGCACGCGCCGCAATTCCGGTGTCGGATACTCGACTTTTTCGAGGCCCTCCCGCCGCCTCAGATACGGATGCACCATGTCGCCCTGAATCGGTCCGGGCCGGACGATGGCGACCTGAATGACGATGTCGTAAAATGTCCTGGGTTTCAATCGCGGCAGCATCGACATTTGCGCGCGTGACTCGATTTGAAACGTTCCGATTGTGTCGGCTTTACGGATCATCGCATATGTTTCTGGGTCTTCGGCGGGGATCGAGGCCAGATCGAGGTCTTTGCCTTTATGTCGCCGAAGCAAATCGAAGGCGCGGCGCATGCAGCCCAGCATGCCAAGGCCCAGGACGTCGACTTTCATGAAGCGGAGGGCGTCGATGTCGTCTTTTTCCCATTCGATGACCTGGCGGTTGATCATGGCCGCCGGCTCGATCGGAACGAGGTCGTCGAGACGATTCTCGGTCAAAACGAAACCACCGGGGTGCTGCGAGAGGTGCCGCGGGAACCCCATCAACGTGCGGGCGAGGTCGATGGTCAGGCGCAGCCGGCGGTCGTTGAGGTTGAGGTTCAGTTCGGCGGCGCGCTCATCGTCCAGGCCGTCGCTGCCCCAGTGAGAAATCTGGGTCGCGAGGGCGCCGGTCACGTCCTCGGGCAGGCCCATCGCCTTGCCGACGTCGCGCACGGCGCCTCGGCCGCGGTAGCGGATCACGGTGGCGCAAATGGCGGCGCGGTCGCGGCCGTAGGTGTCATAGATCCACTGGATGACTTCCTCGCGGCGTTCGTGCTCGAAGTCGACGTCGATGTCGGGCGGTTCCTTGCGTTCGGCGCTGACGAAACGCTCAAATAACAAGCCGCTGCGGGTTGGATCGATCGAGGTGATGCCGAGAACGTAACAGACCGCCGAGTTGGCGGCCGAGCCGCGGCCCTGGCACAGGATGTTTTTTGAGCGCGCGAAACGGACGATCGCGTGAACGGTGAGGAAATAGGGGGCGTATTCGAGCTGTGCGATAAGCTGGAGTTCGTGATGCAGCTGCCGCGTCACGTTGTCCGGCACACCGTTGGGATAGCGGTTCGTGGCGCCTTCCCAGGTCAATCGCTCCAGCGTTTGTTGCGCTGTCAGACCGGCGATCCGGACTTCGTGCGGGTATTGGTAACGGAGTTCATTGAGAGAGAAACGGCAGCGGCCGGCGATCTCCATGGTGCGTTCGATGGCGCCGGGATGGCGGGCGAACAGGCGGCCCATTTCCTCGGGCGATTTCAGGTGGCGGTCGGCGGACCGGTCGCGGTCGTGGCCGATCTCATCGATGGTACGGCCTTCACGGATGCAGGTCAGGACATCGGCGAGGATATGGCGGCCCGGGGCGTGGTACAGCACATCACCGGTGGCGACCGTGGGGACGTTGGCTGTGTGTGCCATCTCGGCGTTTTCATGCAGGCGGACGGCGTCATTGGGGCGGCGGGATATCGTCAGTGCCATGTAGGCGCGGTCGGCGAAGTCCGCTTTCAAACGTTGCAGATCGGCCGGAGTAGGGGGCGAGCAGAGGACTGCGATCATGCCGGTCCCGGCGGCGGCGAGATCATCCCAGGCGAGCTCGCAGGCACCCTTTCCGGCGCGACTTTTGCCAAGCGTCAGGAGGCGGCAGAGGTTGGCGTAAGCGGGTTGGGCAGTTGGATAGACAAGGACGGAAGGGCCATCGGTCAGGTCGAGGCGGGTGCCGATGATGCAGCGGACATTCGTTTCTTCGCCGCGCTGATGGGCGCGAACGGTGCCCGCCAGGGTGCCTCGGTCGGTGATGCCGAGGGCGGGGATGCCGAGGACGGCGGCGCGGGCGAACAGTTCCTCGACGTGGGAGGCGCCGCGGAGGAAGGAGTAGTTCGTGGTGGCTTGGAGTTCGGTGTACACGGTCGGTTTTTTTGGGATGGTGCCGGGGTTCGTGGTCGGCGGAGGTTCCGCGCCTCACGAGGCGGCGAAGGATGGTTGAACGCGGGGTACACGGGGTTGAAGTTGGTGGCAAGCGTTGCTTCCATGTTGGCGGTCATGGTCGTCGTTTGATGTTTTGACTTATACCGGAGCCGGAATGGACTGATCGATGGTACGAGTACCTTGTTATCTATCCGGAGACAACTGCCACGACAATAAGAGCTGGACCGGATCCGGAACGGTGGTGCGCCCGCATGGGCTCATCTTTGTTTATCCTCGTCCATCGCTGTCTTATCCGCGGTAAAATTCTTACCGAGGACAAATCTGTGGCGTTTGAATCAGAAAAAAATTTAGCGCGGATAAGAAGGGATAAGCAAAGATGCATGCAGATGCCATCACGCCATAGTCCATCCGAGGCCATGCCAAAGGGAATTATCCTCGCATTTGGGTGAGAGGCATCAGGACGGACTCTTGCCAAATGCGCCTGGATTTTTGGTTCCGTTAACGTACATAAGTGAAATTCACCACGAAGGCGCGAAGTTCACGAAGAAGGATGGGGGGATTGTCATGATCCTTCAGGTCGGCGCTGAAATACGAGCGTGCGTGATTGGGCCCCGGCAAGCAAGACATCAACGCGTGGTATTGGGCTCGCGAACGGCGCGAACACCTCACGGGTGCAAGTCGCGCCAGACAACGGGGCGGTTGGCCCGATAGCTATCAAGAGATTTGGATGGTTAAGCGCCCGGGTCGATGACTAAGAATGCTACCGCTTACTTCTCGGCGGCCAACAGGTAGTTCACCCCCAAATCGCGCGTAACGCGCCAGCCGTTGAGGCCAGGGGAGAGGCCGGCGGTTTCCGTCACGCGTGCGCCGGCGCTCCGGACCGAGGCGGCGAGCTCCGCGGGGGCGATGAAGCGCCGCCAGTCATGCGTCCCGACCGGCAGGATCCGCAGCACGTATTCCGCGCCGAGCTTGGCCACCAAAAAGGACCGTCTGGTGCGGTTCAGCGTGGACAGAAACAGCAGCCCGCCCGGTTCCAGCAACCGCACCAGCACGCGAACGAAGGCAGCCGGGTCGGGCACATGCTCGACGACCTCGAGCGCGGTGATCACGGGAAAGCTCACACCTTCCGCCAGAAGATCCTCGGCCACAGCGACGCGATAGGCCGGGACGCGATAGGCCGGTACGCGATGACCCGGTGGTAGCCCGCCCGCATGGTCGCGCGCCACATCGATCAAATCCGCGGCGGCGTCGATGCCCAGTACATCGAAGCCGCGCCGCGCGAGGGCCTCCGCCGCGAGACCGGCGCCGCAGCCGACATCCAGCAGCCGGATACCGTCTGGTGAAGGAAACCGGCGCGCGGCTCGACTGACGATCCACCCGATCCGTGCAGGGTTCATGGCGTGCAGGGGGCGCATCGGCCCTTTCGGGTCCCACCAACCCGAGGCCAGCGCATTGAACCGGGCCACCTCCGCGGGTGACACGCCACTGGAACCGGCCGGTAACACGGCCGGCGGCAGCGTTCCGGACGACGCCTCAGTCATAACTGTCCTCCCTACTGCTCTCCCTGGGGCCGGCTCCGTTTGGCTGTCGCCTTTTGGTTGCCCCTCCGACCCCCCACCGGTATCTAACCGCGCATGACCCCCGAAGTCCGACTCCACCGGTGCCAGCTTTGCCCGCCACACAGGACCCAATGCCACGCATCGTGATGAAATTCGGCGGCACGTCGGTCGCCAACCTGGACCGGATCCGCGAAGTAGCCCAGAGGGTAAAGCGCGCGGTCGATGCCGGCAACGAGGTCGCGGTGGTGCTCTCGGCGATGGCCGGCGCGACCAACCAGCTGGTCGCCTGGTGCCAGGGTCTCGCGCCGCTGCACGATGCCCGTGAATACGACACGGTGGTGGCGACCGGGGAGCAGGTGACGACCGGCCTGCTGGCCATCGCGCTGCAGGAAATCGGCGTCGATGCCCGATCCTGGTTGGGCTGGCAAATTCCGATCCGCACCGACGACGCGCACGCCAAGGCTCGCATCCTGTCGATCGACGGGGGCGAGCTGATCGAGCGGATGGGACGCGGCCAGGTGGCTGTCGTGTGCGGTTTCCAAGGGCTCGGCCCGGACAACCGGATCTCGACCTTGGGCCGCGGCGGGTCGGACACCTCGGCGGTCGCGCTCGCCGCCACGCTGAAAGCGGATCGTTGCGATATTTATACCGATGTCGATGGTATTTACACCACCGATCCGCGTATTGTTCCGCAGGCGCGGAAACTCGCCAAAATATCCTACGAAGAAATGCTGGAGCTTGCCTCGGTCGGCGCCAAGGTGCTGCAGAGCCGCAGTGTCGAACTGGCGATGAACGAGCGAGTGCGTGTACAGGTCCTGAGCAGCTTCGAAGACAGCCCGGGGACTCTGGTGGTGGATGAGGACGAGATCGTGGAAAAGGAAATCGTGTCCGGGATCGCCTATGCACGCGATGAGGCGAAGATCACACTTCGCCGGGTGGCGGACCGGCCCGGCATCGCGGCGACGATTTTCGGCAAACTCGCCGGGGAGAACATCAACGTCGACATGATCGTGCAGAACATCTCGGCCGACGGCACGACGGACATGACGTTCACCATCGGCAAGGCCGATCTGCCGCGTACCCACGTCGCGCTGATGGAAATTCGCGGCCAGGTCGGTTGGTCCGAGGTGCTGGAGGACCCGAACGTCGCCAAGATCAGCGTCGTCGGCGTCGGCATGCGCAGCCACGCGGGTGTCGCCAATACGATGTTCCGTGCGCTGGCCGACAAAGCGATCAACATCCAGGTGATTTCCACCAGTGAGATCAAGGTCAGCGTGCTGATCGGCGCGGAGTATACCGAACTCGCGGTCCGCGCCCTGCATACCGCGTATGGCCTCGATGCCACTTGATCTGACCCACGAAGGCGGAACGGAAGCGGATCGCACGACGCTGGACAAGCTGTGGGCGAGAGGTGCCACATTCCTCGGCTGTCCGATCGCCATCCTTGGCGGTGCGATGAGCTGGGTCAGCGAGCGCCACCTCGTGTCGGCGATCTCCAACGCCGGCGGGTTCGGCGTGATCGCCTGCGGCTCGATGACGCCGCGATTGCTTGAGGCCGAGATCGCCGGCACGAAGGCGATGACGACCAAACCCTTTGGGGTGAACCTGATCACCATGCATCCGGACCTGGACGATCTGGTCCGCGTGTGCCTGGAGGCCAAGGTCAGCCACGTTGTTCTCGCCGGCGGCATTCCTCCCGCCACGGCGGTGAAGGCGGTCAAGGATGGCGGTGCGCGGCTGATTTGTTTCGCCCCGGCGCTGGTGCTGGCGCGCAGGCTGGTCCGGTCGGGCGCGGATGCCATCGTGATCGAGGGTTCGGAAGCGGGCGGCCACATCGGGCCGGTGTCGCTGACGGTGCTGGCGCAGGAAATCCTGCCGCATCTGCGGGAGGTCCCGGTGTTCGTCGCCGGCGGTCTGGGCCGGGGCGACGCGATCCTGGCGTATCTGGAGATGGGCGCGTCGGGCGCGCAGCTCGGCACGCGCTTCGCGGCGTCGACCGAGTCGATCGCGCATCCGAACTTCAAGAAAGCTTTCATCCGGGCGCATGCTCGCGATGCGCTGCCTTCGGTGCAACTCGACGAGCGGTTCCCGGTCATTCCGGTTCGCGGCCTGGTGAATGAGGGCACCAAAACGTTTCTGCGCCATCAGGCTGAGACACGGGACAGGTTCCAGTCCGGAGAACTCGACAAGGAAGCGGCACAGCTGGTGATCGAGCATTTTTGGGCTGGCGCCCTGCGCCGCGCGGTGATCGACGGCGATATCGAGATGGGATCGGTCATGGCCGGCCAGTCCGTGGGCATGGTCACCGCCGAGCAGCCGATCGCCACTATTCTTCAGGAACTGGTAGCCCAGGCCACCGCGGCGCTCGCGGCGCGGCGCCAGGCGGGCTGACGGGCCGTGGGCCGCGCGCCCTCGGACGAGTCGTTTCCTCCAGGAGGGTCCTCGACCGGGGTGCCAGCCCGCCGCCTTTTGGCGAAATTGCGCGACCTGCGGGCGCATGGCGCGGCGCCGCTGTCCGAGCTGGTTCGCCTCGTCGCTTCCGAGGTCGTCAGTGAGGTGTGCTCGGTTTATGTTCGCCGGCCCGGGGATTTGCTGGAACTGGCGGCGACCGAGGGGCTGAACGTGAAGGCCGTGGGTCACACGCGGTTGCGTGTCGGCGAGGGCATCGTCGGCCTTTGCGCGGCGCAGGGCGCGGTGATGAACCTGCCGGATGCGCAAAACCATCCAGCGTTCGCGTATCGGCCGGAGACGGGGGAGGAGCCGTTCGCCTCGATGCTCGCGGTTCCCGTGCGGCGGTCGGGTCGCGTGCTTGGCGTGCTCGCGGTGCAGAACCGGTCGCCGCGCCATTTCACCGGCCAGGAAGTGGACGAGCTGGAAACGGTGGCCATGCTGCTGGCGGAAATGCTGCCCGCCGCGGGCTCGCATGAGGCTGCCGGCGAGGGCCTGCCCGGCACGGTCCCTCGGGTGTTCGCCGGCACGACGTTGATGACCGGGATCGCCATCGGGCCGGTGGTGCTGCACGGCTTGCGTCTGACCGGCGTTCGGTTGCTCGCCGAGGATCCGGATCGCGAACTGACCCGGTTGACCGAGGCGGCGGACCGCATGCAACGCGGGATCGACGACCTGCTTGCCGGGGTGCCGTCCGATGCGGCGGCCTCGCGCGACGTGCTGGAGGCGTACCGGCTGGTGGCGGCCGATCAGGGTTGGCTGCGGCGTGTCGGCGAGGTCATCAAAAGCGGCCTGACCGCCGAGGCCGCCGTCAGCCGGGTCGCGACCGAGCTGCACGATCGCATGCGCCGGATCAACGATCCTTATCTACGGGAGCGGCTGGCCGATCTGGAAGACCTCGCGAACCGGTTGTTGACTACCTTGATGGGCGAACAGCCACGTGAATCGGTGCCGCGCGGCGGAATACTGCTGGCCCGCCGCCTGGGGCCGGCGGAGTTACTCGAGTGGCACAGCAGCGGGATCGCCGGGATCGCGGTCGAGGAGGCCAGCCCATCCGGTCATGCCGCGATCCTGGCCCGCGCACTGGGCATACCGGCGGTCGGCGGCACCCGCGGCATGCTCGACACCGCCGAGCCCGGTCATGAGGCGGTCATCGATGGCGATGGCGCGCAACTCGTGCTCCGGCCGGAAGCCGAGGTGCGCCAGGCCTATTCGCGCGCCTTGGAAGCGCTGTCGCTGCGCCATGCCGGGTTCGCGGCGCTGCGCGACCTGCCCTCGGTGACGGCGGACGGGGTGCGGGTCAGCCTGATGCTGAATGTCGGGCTCGATCTGGA